>JANLOW010000499.1:0-1993 GCA_031366785.1 Bacteroidota bacterium
GTGCAGGTGGGGTAGTTGAATAACCAGCAATGGTAAAACCATCGGAAGTTTCAATAATATCTTGTCCATGTTCTTTTCCTGAACCTCCAAAAGTTTTTGACCACAATTTTTTACCCGAAGAATTTAATTTGACATAAAGAATATCATCGGATGTTCCGGTCTCGCTATTCGTATAACCACAAGTGATAAATCCGCCATCAGAAGTTGAAATGATTTTATAAAAAAGATCTTTTTTACTTAACGGTCCGTTGTAGGTATAAGTCCAGATCGTATCACCGATAATATTAATCCTAACAACGTAAGCGTCTGTATCATTGGCCGATGAATCAGCCGTATAGCCGGCAGCAATATATCCACCACCTGAAGTGACCTCCTGAACACATCTGTATACATCTGTACTTTGTTTGCTGAAAAGTTTTTCAAATGAATTTTGGGCAAAAGTGTTATAACAGGTAAAAATCGTTAAAAGCAGAAGTAGTAAAATTTTTTTCATTGATTAATTTATGATAAACGGTAAAAAACGAAATGGCTGAAATCAGCCACCATCAATGGATTCAGATGTTTTTTGGGATTGCAAATTTGCAATAAAAAATCAAATTCTCTGAATTTTTTCTATAAAAACATGTGGATCATCCATTAATTTGAAAATGAAGCAGACGCTAAAACTCCAATAATTATTCAATTTCATTACATTTCATCAAATAGCAAGCTTGTAATTTTATCATCCATAATAAATCTGTATAATCGAAGCATTTACTTGTCTTTTCTGCCTGATTTTCTTTTCTTTGCGTCCCCAAATTCACAGGGTCAACTATGGAGCGGAATGTTAAATTATTTGCCGGTACTGCAACACGATATTTAGCGGAAAATATAGCTACTGCTTATGGACAACAACTTGGAAAAGTAAATGTTGTACGTTTTAGCGATGGTGAATTTTCGCCTTCTTTTGATGAATCAGTGCGTGGCTGTGATGTTTTTATCATTCAATCGACATTTTCCCCGTCTGATAACCTGATGGAGTTGTTACTGCTGATTGATGCAGCCAAAAGAGCCTCTGCCCATTACATTACGGCAGTTATCCCCTATTTTGGTTTTGCACGTTCTGATAGGAAAGACAAACCGAGAGTTGCAATTGCTTCAAAATTAGTTGCTAATCTATTGAGTGCGGCAGGAATTACCAGAATAATGACGATGGATCTTCATGCACCTCAAATACAAGGTTTCTTTGACATACCGGTGGATCATCTCGAACCATCTTCTCTTTTTGTTCCTTACCTTGAAACACTGAATCTTCCACATCTTACTGTGGCAGCGCCGGATATGGGTGGAGTTAATCGCGCCAGAGGATATGCTAAATATTTTAATGCTGAAATGGTTATCTGCGACAAGCAACGTAAAAAAGCAAATGAAGTTGAATCCATGACGGTTATTGGTGAAGTTGAAGGAAGAGACATTATACTTGTCGATGATATAGTTGATACAGCAGGTACATTAACAAAAGCTGCTGAAATGCTTTTCGATAAAGGCGCTACAAGTGTTCGTGCAGTTTGTACACATGCCGTTCTTTCCGGAAATGCTTATCAACGCATTCGGAAATCGCGATTAACTGAACTTGTCGTTACCGATACAATTCCATTACGCGAAGAATGTGATAAGATAAAAGTAATTCCAACGGCAGAGTTATTTGCCAGAATAATCCGAAGAGTTTATGTTTATGAAAGTATAAGTCAGTTGTTTTTGGTGTAAAGCAAGTATCAAGTATCAAGTATCAAGTATCAAGTATCAAGTATCAAGTATCAAGTAAAAAATTAAAATATCAATTTGAGAATGACAATTAAAAAAATAAATAACCTTAATAAATAACAATCATAATCTAACAATTAATAACAAACAAAAATGAAATCATTTTCAATTATCGGAACAAAAAGAGCAGCCCAGGAAAAGCATGAAGCTAGAAATCTGCGGGCAGAGGGTAAGGTTCCATGTGTGCTTT
>JANLOW010000048.1:0-5257 GCA_031366785.1 Bacteroidota bacterium
GGTTGGTTAATGATTTGAAGCCGGAAGTCCCGAGCGTACTTTGAGAATATTTATATGCTGCTGATTTGCTTGCAGATGCGAATGAAAAATTCGTTTAGCGATCCCGATAGCAATCGGGAGGAGCGAAACATTTTAATAATCTTTAACAAGAGCATTCAACGGTATATTGAGAAACTCATTCAGATTCCTTATCATCTCAAGTGTCAATTTCCGCTTCCGGTTAAGAATTTTCGAAACTTTATCCTTACCGCCTAAATACTTTGCCAGATCTTTTTGTTTTAGATTTTGCTGCTCCATCCTGTATTTAATAGCCTCGATAGGATCCGGAGCATTTATCTGATAATGTTCATTCTCGTATTGTCCAATGAGCATCGCAAGAATATCAGCATCGTCATTTTCCTTTGTTCCTTTTTTAGCAAGAAATATTTTCTCGAACATTGCCAATGCTTTGTTATAATCTCTTTCAGTTTTTATCATTTTGAATTCCATAATCAATATTTTTTGTTTTTAATAAACTTCTATCGTCGCTGCATCTATTTTACCATATTCTGCATGTGTCCCGATAAACTTTATGAATAACCATCCCTTCTGATAATTTATACTTGCAACAAGTCTATACTTTTTTCCCTTAATATTGAATACAACACTATCATTCGTGAATATATCTGCTGTTGCAAAATCACTAATCACATCATTGGGTTTTCGCCAGGTTTTTGATCCCGCATCATTGTACCACAATTCAAGTGGCTTTTTTGAATCAGCATGCTTTTTCCAGAATTTGAGTAAAGTCCACCGGTTATGGATATGCATTGAATTCCTTTTACGGTGCTAATGTACAACAAAGTTGCCTAAATGGCAACTTATTTATTGGGGTTATTTTATAGGATTTTTTTTTATGCCAAAGCAAGGTGGATTCTGAAGATAAATCACATTGGTGCAAATAAACTTAATCATTTGCTCTTGCCTATGATATTTCAGGAACTACTTGCGCAGACATTTCTTGATAGGTTATTATTTATAGTTATAAATGAACTTTTGTTTTGTGCTGATTACATAATCGTAAAACATTTTAAAAGTGTATTGCTAAATGAAAAAAGTTGAGCAGCTAACAGCTGATTATTTATCTGCCGAAATAATATGTAAGCAGGATATCCATAGCACAAAAACAACGGAACTTGTCCGCTTACTAGCGGACAGATGTTCTGGGAAGTAGTTTGGGTTTTTATTTTATTGGAAACAAAGGAAAGTTTAGAGTGAAGTCTGGCACAGCAGGGTATCGTGTTTTGGGATAAATGCTAATAGAAAATGAAACAATGTCGAATACCAAAAATGGAATTAAATACATAATCATATAATTCTAAATTAACTAACCTTATTATAATGGTTGTAAAATCTTCCATTGCCGCTGATATTTGCACAATGAAATTCAAAACAGAAATTATTTATATTAAAGCGAAGGAACTGCGAGAGCTGATAAATGAAGCATTAAATTCATCCGCTTATGAAGATTCCTATTTGAGAGAAAAGCTACAAAAATTAAGCAGGCAGATTCCATTTCAAATCGGTCTTAGTTTGAATGTAAATTCATATGAATGTACATGCTTCCACCTGGAAAAAGCAGAAAAAAAATTAAGAGAGCTGCAAATTGCAGTTGATTTATGTACATCAGAATATTTTAATATTGATTCGCAGAAATTGGATTCAGTAGTGGAAGAAATCTTGGAACTAATTTCAATTACTCTTGAAAAAGCTGAAGTAGACGAAGAGAATAGGATGGAGGAAATTTTGAGCGAGTTTTTTGTGAAAAATGAGACTTCGGTTTAGTTTCTCTTAACTCACATAAAAGGAACAAAACGGAATCATTTCTATTGACAGAAACATTCTCAAAAAATTTTTGAGCGTTTTGGAATTCCTTTTTCTAATAATATTCCGAATAAATACTTTTATTTTCGCTTAAAAATCAAGGTATTTAATGATAAGTGATATATAATTTTAGATATGTAACATATTTGCTACTTTTGTGATATATCAATATTTATATGTCTTTCTACGCAGCATATCCATTTGACCTTCCTCAACTGCCACCTCTCATTGACTGCAATAGCGCGGCTTTTAACAAAGCACTGTTACTTGCTCGAACAGAGTTGGCCGAACTTAAAGGTTATTCATCCTCGCTGCCCAATCCGATGTTGTTACTTAGTCCGGCAATCATTAAAGAGTCTGTAGCCAGTTCTGAAATTGAAAATATAAACACTACGGTTGAAAAAGTATTACAGCAGCAATTGTTTCCGGAAACAGAACAGAAGATCGAAAACAAAGAAGTCATCCGATACAAGGATGCCATCATTACAGGTTTTGAAAAATTGAACAAAACACCTTTAAGCAACAGGCTGATCATTTCAATTCATAAGCAACTGCTGAAGGAGAGAAGTCATGGTTACAGAAAAAATCAGAATAGAATTGAAAATACACTGACAGGTGAAGTGCTTTATACACCGCCGCCTGCAACAGAGATTGCCCGGCTTATCAGCAATTGGGAAAAATATATTCACACAACCGATGAAAATATTGACCCTCTGATCAGATGTGCAATATCACATTATCAGTTTGAAGCCATCCATCCTTTTTCTGACGGGAACGGCAGAACAGGTAGAATATTAATGGTGTTATATCTAGTGCAGGAACAAATACTGCATTATCCAATACTCTTTATCAGTGGTTATATTAATCGCAACCGTGCAGATTATTATCGTTTACTCAGACAGGTAACGACAGATGGAAACTGGTGTGAATACATTGAATATATGTTGCGTGGTTTTTATCTGCAGGCGAAGGAAACGAAAGAACAGTTGCTAAAAGTGAGAGACCTTTTATTCCAATTCAAAACAGAAATCAAAGAAAAGTGCCCCAATATTTATTCTTCGGATTTGGTTGAAATGATGTTCTCTTTTCCAATTATAACTCCTGTGAAATTGGGAAGCCTCCTTGACATTCACTACACTACTGCCACCCGTTATTTAAAACAGTTGACTGAAAATAAATTCTTGCAACATCAGGCATTGGGGAAATATCAGCTTTATATTAATAAGAAGTTGATTGCGATATTGAGGTAGTAATCATTATTGATAGTACAAAACAATCTAATCATTTTCTCTTGCCGATGACATTTCCTGTACTTCTTTCACAGAAATTTCCTGACAAGATATTTTTGCTTGTTATAAATGCACGATTGTTTTGTGCCGGCTTCATTGCCAAAACCAATTAATAAAGTGCATTGCTTAATGAAAAACGATGAGCGGTTAACAGTGGATTAATATCCACAGCGCAAAAACAATCCGCCAGCTGGCGGAGATGGTCGAGTAGGAAAAGATATTTCAATCTAATCCTCTCACAGAACCGTACGTGAAGATCTCCCTTCATACGGCTCTTGTTATTCAATCTACCTCATGGTTGAGTGACTCCAGTGTATAAATAGCTTCGGGGTTTCTCTTCTAATGTTTTTCAACATATCGATTGATTTCCAAACCGAAACTATTTTATATTTATTCCTTAGAAACTTTTGAAGTCTGTTATCCAGTTTACCCATCACTTGCATTAGTATAGACTTTCCAAACTTCCCATAGTAGTTTATCCATCCTCTTAATTTGGGATTTAACTTTATAGCTATATCCTCGAGAGTGGCATCACTCCATTTGTGTAAATTTGTTTTCCGTATTTCTAATAAAATACGTTGTCTGCTTTCTTTGCTGATGGCTGGCATATAGCTTAAGAACATTTTGCCATCTCTTTTAGCTCTCGCACTTCGCGGTTGAAATCCAAATCCAAGGAATTTAAATTGAACTGTTTCATGTTTGCCTTTTCTTCGGCTGTCCTTACAGTACACAATTTTTGTTTTCTCCGGATGAACTGCTAATCCACAAACTGCTAATCTTTCTTTGATTTGGTTTAATCTGTTCTGCGCTTCTTCAAAAGAATTGCAATGAATAATAATGTCATCTGCATATCTTTCAAATGTATTACCCGAATGATTTATTCGCATCCATTCATCAAAAGTATAATGTAAAAACAGATTGGCTAACAGCGGACTGATCACTCCACCTTGTGGTGTTCCTTTTCCTTGTTTCAATTCTATCGTTCCATCTACTTTTTGAACAGGCGCTTCCAACCATCGCCTGATATACATTCTTTCCCACTTGTTTGCATGACGCTCTAACGCTTTCTCTAACAACTCGTGATCTATGTTATCGAAGAACCCTTTTATATCAAGGTCTATCACCCAGTCAAACTTCCGACAGTTTTCAACTGCCTTCGTCAGTGCCATGTGAGCACTTTTTCCCGGTCGATAGCCAAAAGAGTTTTCACTAAACATACTATCAATTCGTTGCTCAAGTGATGTCTTAACTACCATCTGCGCTATACGATCACTTACTGTGGGGATACCCAAATGACGAACACCGCCACTTGCCTTTGGTATACCGACCTGTTTGACTGCCTGCGGGAAGTAGCTTCCTGATGTTAGTCGGTTCCAAAGTTTGTAAAGATTATTTGGTAAATCTTCTTCAAAATCTTTTAAACTTTCTGCATCAATGCCAGCGCTTCCTCCGTTTCTGCGTATTTGCTTCCACGCTTCGTAGACCATTTCTTTGCTGATCGGTATTGATTTTGTTGTTGTCTTCAATAGTCCTCCTTTAATTTCCGTAAAGTTGTTACTGTTTCTTCAACTGAATAACTGACACGCTTCGCTCCACGAACATTACATTCGATTCTTCACTACTATCGTGTCATCCGCCACTCATTAACGCTTCTTTCCATCTGTGATGGAAATTGAGCTGTAGTTGTCTATTGACTTGACTTATTTCAAGTCCCTACAGAGCATTCCGCACATCGTTAATGAGCTTCTCCTGTTTCTTAACTGAGCCCGCATAAAAGTCATGCCCCCTCTACACCGTTTGTCTTGTAACCAGCAATACAGTTCTCCGTTACAATTTTTCATGGGAAGACGGAACGTCCCACTTTCGACAAAATGTTTGCTTTCACGATGCTTCGTCAGAGGTTCATTTACATTCATCTCTTTTATACTTACCTAATTCTTTAAAGAACTTTTTCCTTGCACGCTCAATACCTTTAGCTCTTAACCTAAAGCACCAGCAAGGCGGTTTGCAACCTGCTTCTGTAAGCCGATTGCGAAGGGTCAGACAGATTTTGGTTTCTATCTTCCTTCATCTCAATTAAAACATTTATCTTTTATACAACAAAA
>JANLOW010000054.1:0-5611 GCA_031366785.1 Bacteroidota bacterium
TGCGCTAAAGCCTGACCACGAATGTTGTTACCATAATCGAAAGTTACAGCTCCTTTTTCCTGAAGGCTGATCATAAGTTTTACATGCTTCACCATGGTTTCAAAAGAGCGAGAAATAAATTCGCGGGGATTTGAAATTCTCATTTCTTTTGCTTCATTTACAGATAATCCTGAAGGAAAATATCCGTTCAATTCATCGTGAGCAGATGTTTGATCTGTTAATGTATCAGGAATAATATTTCTTTCAATTAGTCTTTGTAAAAGATCAACTGCATTGCAGACAATACCAATGCTTTTAGCAATTCCATTTTTTTTATATTCTACAGCCCGGTCGATTGCTTTATCTATATCATGAAACAATTCGTCGATATATTTTGTCTCAAGTCGTTTTTTAATTCTCCATTCCTCCACTTCAGCGGCCAGACAAACGCCTTCATTCATTGTTATAGCCAATGGCTGAGCACCGCCCATGCCGCCAAGTCCGGCAGTTACATTTAACGTGTTTTTCAAAGAACCACCAAAATGTTGCCGGGCTATTTCTGCATAGGTTTCATACGTACCTTGAACAATTCCCTGTGAACCGATATAAATCCATGAACCGGCAGTCATCTGTCCGTACATAATAAGTCCTTTATCTTCCAGCTCGCGGAAATAATCCCAAGTTGCCCAATGAGGAACGAGCTGTGAATTACTGATAATCACCCTTGGCGCATCTTTGTGCGTCGGAAGAATTGCAACCGGTTTTCCGGATTGAATAAGAAGAGTCTCATCATCATTTAAATCGCGCAATGCTTTTACGATAAGATGAAATGATTCTACATTTCTTGCAGCTTTACCTGTTCCGCCATAAACAACTAGATCTTCGGGAGATTCAGCAACTTCAGGATCGAGATTGTTGAGCAACATTCGTAAAGCGGCCTCTTGTATCCAGCCTTTACAGCTGATTGTTGTGCCATGAGGTGTCTTGGTTTTACTAAGATCAAGTTTTTCTTTTGCTATATCCGTTTGCATATTTATTTTTTATCAGACTTTTTTTTATCCTCATTCTTTTTGAATGGGCAATGTCGGCAACTATTCTGGCAACAGTATCCTCTTTTCAGATGATATTTTTCTGTAAATACTAAATATCCTTCGGGAGAAAAATAATAATCTTCAGGTTCAAATTTGTCATTAAATACCATTGGTTAACTGGAAATGTTTATGCAAATTTATCAAAAGAAACTGACATTGGGATTGAAAAATGAAGCCGATAACTGTTACAAATGTTTAAGATTTACAATTGTAATCTGTCAAGACTACAATCTGGAAACCTGCATTATATTCGTAATTTTAAAAAAACAGCAAATTCAACTTAAATATTAATTTGAAAACAATTTCTTTAAAATTACAAGTTCTTTGCAGGATGAACTCCATGCTTGTATTTACGTGCAGTTCATTTGCCGCCGAACAAAAGTTGTCAGATGAACCTAATTTTCAATGGCGGCAAATGAACTGCACACTCTATCCAAATGCATTGTCATCCAGAAGGGAACTTGTGACTTTAAAGAATAAAAAAAATCTCTTCAATAATCTACACGTTTCTCTCATATCTTTAATCTTTAAATGAAAAGTATTTTCAATAAGCCATTTTTGCAGGAAATAAATTATCCGGATTGGAAAGGCAAAGAACTGACCGTTTCTGTGTTAAGGGAAGATCTGGTGCATCCTTATATCAGCGGCAATAAATGGAGGAAATTAAAATACAATAGTATTGATTTTAATAGTTCAGGAAAGAATACACTTTTAACTTTTGGAGGAGCATTTAGTAATCACTTAATTGCAACATCTGCATTTTCTTCGGAAAATGGGATTAATTGTATTGGTATTGTTCGTGGAGAAGAAGTTGAAAATGATTACTTAAATTTCATTCAAAGAAATGGGATGAAGCTTCATTTTATCTCACGAACAGAATATCGTAATAAAAATACAAAAGAGTTTCTGACAAATATTTTAAATGAGCTTATCAAAATAAAACTTGTCAATGATCCTGACGATGTTTTTATTTTACCTGAAGGAGGATCTAATGCTTCGGCTGTACTTGGAGCAAGTGAAATAATGGATGAGATTCCTGAGAGCATCAATATTATTGCCTGTACTTGCGGAACCGGAGCAACGCTTGCGGGTATTTCAAAAAAACTGCGTCCTCATCAGAAAGCAGTAGGGATTTCTGTGTTAAAGTCAACCGGATATTTCGAAAAAGAAATTGAAAGGCTGGGAGGAAATTTAGAAAACATTATCCTCAATTATGATTACCATTTCGGAGGATATGCAAAAAAAAATAAAATACTTCTGGATTTCTGTGATGATTTCAAATTGAAAACCAATATTCCGATAGAACCTGTTTATACAGGAAAATTATTCTTTGCCATCAACGACCTTATAAAAAACGACTACTTTAAAAAGGGTACAAAGGTTACATTAATTCATACGGGAGGTATATTTATTTTTAATAAGTAATCTATTTTGATGGGATAAATATTATTAATTTTTTAAATAGTTTATCAAATAATCTGTCAATAAATTATAACACTAAAACAATTACGTCGCTTAATTATGTGGAGGTATTATTTTTTCGTTGTGGCCCGTTGCGAATCGTGGCGGCCGTTGCGTTAAAAAATCCTACCATGAACATATTCTCGGCCTATCATTAAATAAGTAGGCTTTGAATCAATTTCAATTTTTCCATATTAAGTTTGTCTTATTTAAAAAATTAACGAATTTGTAAATTAATGAATCTATATTACACTTTTATCCGTAATAAAACCACATAATTTATTAAACTCACATACGTTATAATACTATGAAGAGAACTTTAGGAATTCTTTTATTGATTTTTATTCGCATAAATGCAAATGGCGGCGATAATATTCGCCTTTGCAGGATTAAATATATTAATGAACATAAAGATGATGCTGTTCGTGATATGCTTAAAACAGGAGTTCCTGCCAGCGTAACTCTTGCCCAGGCTTGTCTTGAATCACAAGATGGTGAGAGCAAACTTGCCAAAGAAGCAAACAATCATTTCGGGATTAAATGTTCAGAATGGACAGGGCCATATTATACTTTGGATGATGATAAAAAAGATGAATGTTTCAGAAAATATAAAACAACGCTTGAATCTTACGACGATCACAGTATATTCTTGAGTACACGTCCGCGTTATGCTCCATTATTTCAACTTTCACCGACTGATTATAAAGGATGGGCAAAAGGTTTAAAAAAAGCGGGATATGCAACAGAGCCTGCTTATGCCGATCGTTTGATTAAAATTATTGAAGACAACCAACTTTATTTACTCGATCAACAAAAAGAAATATTATATACTGCATCAGCAAATGATAAAATGATTGGATCAGTTGAAGAAGGCACTACAAAAAAGATTTATGTGCCATCAGTAGAAGCTGTTGATGCATTTGCATCACGGAAAATTCTTTTAATGAATGGAATTGAATATATAGTATCAAAAAAGGGCGACAATTTAAAGTCTCTCGCAAAGGAATTGCAGCTTGGTTACTGGCAATTACCGAAGTACAATGAAATGAATGAAAAGGTTTCTTTAGTCGAAGGACAAATTCTTTACATAAAGCCAAAGAAAGACGAAGGCGACAAGCCTGTGTATACTGTTAAACCGGGAGATACAATTTTATCCATTGCTCAGGACAATGGAATTAAATCCAAATTTATTTATAAATATAACAAACTACAGGAAGGTGTGAGAGTTGAGCCCGGGGAACAGCTTTATTTAAAGAAATCGCATTTGGTTAAAAACTTATCTGAATAATATAAAATTTATTCTCTTTAAAAGCCGGAATCAAAACAGTCTCATCATCAATTTGCTTTGCCGAATGTGGAAGGATTGTAACTTTTAATATTTCATTGAAAAGCACATCAGTTTTTTGTCCCCCACCCGCTTCAAGGAGTGAAATTAATACGGATGAATCATCCTCGATATATTTGTTATAAAAAGTAAATAAACCTTTTCCGGTAACAGCACAATAATAGGAAGAATAAAATCCTGCATCATCGACAGAATTCTGGTCTTTGCTGATAACATTATTCCACAAAATTTTTCCATCAGGATTTACTGAAAGAGCCATGATGTTTCCAAAATGATAATAAGTATGAGAAACGAATGTTTGCATATAATAATCATAATAGGAACGATTGGTTTCATACCGGGATTCGGCAATAAGAGCAACTCCACCGTCCTTACGCACGAACAGGCGATCGATCGAAAAATTTACCAGCTCACGACCTTCTTTTTTCTCATCGTAAAACTTTTGAATGTAAGAAGCACTAAAAGGGGTGTTTATGGTTTTTATTTCATGCAGACTATCTTCGTTTAATGCATAATAAAAAACACCCGTAGTAGAATAAGTAGTTTTATCAGAATAAAATCCTGCCACTACAATACTTCTATTGATATCATCAGCAATAATTCCAACATCGGTTAGAAATTTATTCTCACTGCGAATGGAAGTATTCACTGTCCGGTCAAGAAGCAGGCTATATCCATAAAGTTCGTAATAGCTCTGGTCGGGGGCTTTAATTTTTTTCTCCGTTGTATAATGAATTCCTAAAATATAAAATGAACCCTGATTGGTAAGAATAAAATCAAGCGGGACATAAAGTTGAGTGGATACAGGTAAGGCAATTTCTTTTTTATATTTTAAAATCAGGCTTGTATCTATGACAATAACTTCGAAGGATTGAGTTTTCTCATTTTTAAATATTTTCCTGTAAGAAAAAGCGAGCATCGACTGATCACGGGAACTTATAAAACCCGGTTTATTATTTTCATCAAGAAACTCTGCCGAAAAGTTATCCAGTGATTCCGGTTTGCCAATCCATTTTCCGGCTTCATCCAAATACTGAGCATAGAAATAATAAAGTTTGCCTTTTTTATCATAAATGTAACTGGCGACAATAATGCGTCCGTTAATAAATTTCACATCAGATATATGTCCATTTTCATAGGAAGTAAGTAATTCTTTATCCCATATCAACGACATTTCGGAAGAATAATATTGAAGAATATACGTACGGTTTCGAAATCCTGAACGATCCCGATCATTCTCCAGAGAAATATTACTCCTGAGCACATAGAAATTTCCGCTTTCATTCTCGCCAAGAATTAACAGGTAAGGAAATTTTTTATTATCCTGAAGAGGCTGAGACCATTTTATGGTTTGAGAGAAAAGCGAATTATTAAATAAAATAATAAAACACAGTTTGAAAAGTAAATATTGAAAATTGAAAATTTGTTTAAACACCTTTTCGAATATTATGTTGAATGAATTCTGCTAATATAAGGAGTTGGAATTGATTATTTAGGAAATGATGATGATTATCGTCATTGAATAATTGAGAGTGAATAATAGATGATAATTTTTTTATTAAAAAATTGTATATTTGATTTAAACAATAGCCATATGAAAGCACAAGGCAAAACTGTTAAGGAAATTTTATCAAACCTGCCTGAGGACAGGCTTGGACCCTTTAATAAACTGCACGATGTAATTGTAAAAAATCTGCCCAAAGGATTTGAACCCGCCATTAGTTATGGAGGCCTG
>JANLOW010000064.1:0-2097 GCA_031366785.1 Bacteroidota bacterium
TACAAAAAAAAATAATCTTGCTATCCTTCACTCAAAAGCCGTAGGTGAACCTCCATTAATGTATGGTATTGGTGCCTTCTTCGCTTTACGCAATGCCATTAAAACTTTCAACCCCTCAGCACGCCCATCTTTTTCCTCACCCATGACACCGGAGAAAGTACTGATGAGTTTGTACCCGAAGATGATATTGGAGATTAAAAAGTGAAAATTGAATAATTTATTTCTAATTGCCCGCTCACCGGAATCTTTGAGTGCCGGTTTTGTGCGTTAGGGGATCCGATAGCTATCGGATCCGTCGCACAAAGTACATCAATTATTATCGTGTATAAAATTAGCTTTATTCCGATTGAAAATATTTTCTTGAATAGCAATTGACGTATTGTGTGCGCCCCCGCTCGCTGGAATCTTTGAGTGGCGGCCTTTTGTGTTAGGGGATCCGATAGCTATCGGATCCGGCGCACACAGTACTTTTATTTTAATCGGGTATAAATTTATCATTAATTCTATTCTTCTTCTGGTAAAGTTTCATATTGCAATTTCATATTAATTCTAATAGTTCGAAGTAATTCTTATTAATTTATCTATCATATAATGGTTGGAATGATAATGCTATCCAGTCCATATTTGTAAAATGTCACATGCTTACCAGATCCATAAACAAGAAGGCGCCTATTTTATGACATTGACCACTGTCGAATGGGTTGACTTATTTATAAGAGAAAAATATAAGCAGATAATCTGTGATAGTTTGAATTTCTGTATTGAAAAAAAGGGTTTGGAAATTTTTTGTTAAGTAATAATGACTAGTCATATTCATCTGATTGCAAGAGCAAGAAATTCGGATCTGAGTAATATTATGAGGGACTTTAAGAAATTTACGAGTGGAACCTTAATAAATGAAATTTGGCTCGGTTCTGAAAGTCGGAAAACTCGGCTGCTAAAAATATTTGAGCAGGGTGGTGAAAAGCAAACAAATAAATCAGCACATCAGTTATGGCAATATAACAATCATGCAGAAGAAGTTTGCAGTCCGAAGTTTACGCTTTCGACGATAAAATATATTCATAATAATCCGGTAATGGAAGGCACTGTCGAATTTCCCGAACAGTATTATTATTGCAGTGCTCGAGATTATGCCGGACTAAAAGGTCCCGTTCACGTGAGTGTTATAAATTTACATAATTTGTTTTAGTAAAATAAAACGATTAAGTAAGTGGAAACCTGAAGCACATTTAAGTACAATGAACAAAAGACTCAACTGAATGCTCAAATTAAATGCTTGAATTTTTCTTAAGCGGAACTTATTAAAGAATTTGATTTTTTTAGAAGAACTTGCTAAAGTACTTTATGCACCGGATCCGATAGCTATCGGATTCCGTCGCACAAAGTACATCTATTATTATCGTGTATAAAATTAGATTTATTCCGATTAAAAACATTTTCTTGAAGAGCAATTGACGTACTATGTGCGCCGGATCCGATAGCTATCGGATCCCCTGACGCACAAGGCCGGCGCTCAAAGATTCCGTCGAGCAGATTAATAAATATTTTTTAAACATTGACTAATATCAATTTTCGTTTAGCTAATGCACTATTAACTATTAACCAATAATCAACATCCAATTAATTTTCACTTTTCAATACTTTCACTTTTTGCAATTACGCTTCATCCGTTTTCCCTGATAAAAAATGTTTTTTCAAAAGTTTTTTGTGAAAGAGAATAGTAATTATAAGGCCTATTATACAACCAATGACTACTGATGAAATACGTTCTAATGTAACAGACCAGAAAGAGTCTTGATTGTATTCCATGCCATGCAGCATAATAATTATTACAGCAGCAATAGCGGCGCGACTTCCGGTCATTACTTTAAATTTATAACACAATAAAATAGTAACGATTATTACAACAATTATCGTAATTGGAGTAGCCGGAAAAAATAGTAAGAATAATAAACTTGCCGCACCGGCTATCAGATTTGATTTAATTCGTGTAATCGCAAGAGGAATTGCTTCATCGCTTTCAGGTGTCAGCACCAGCATTACTGAAATTATACTCCATGTAATATCAGGGTAGTTAAAAAACCATGATAAAAG
>JANLOW010000106.1:0-33347 GCA_031366785.1 Bacteroidota bacterium
GTATTGAGTATTTTTCATCTTATCCTCTTTATTTATTACAGGAAAAACCGGTCCAATCTTTATTATGGTCTTTTCACGTTCTTTATTTTTATTATATCCTTTAGTATTTACAGAACAATTTCCGGAACCGATCTTCAAACAACAAAAACTATATTTACTCTTGGCTTCTGGTCATTAATTTTAATCCCATTGTTTTTCATCGGAATTCTTTATGATGTTTTTTATAAACGACTTTTATTATTCTTCTGGATATTATCCGGTCTATTAGTAATATCCTTCATTTCATTTTATTTTTTAGAAAACAGACCGCTAGTTGCTATTTCTTTAGCCCTTTTTCTTATTAGTGGATTTATTGAAACGATTCGTGTTTTCATTCGTGCTTGGCTAAAAAAAAGGGAGGGATCGCGAATATTTATTTTCGGAATATTTTTCCCTGTCATTGGCTTAATAGGAATACAAATTACAAGTTGGATACTGCGTCGAAGCGGTTTGGCTGAATTAGCCGATAAACTTTCGGATCATAGCGGCGAATTTTTTGCTTATTCTTTACTTATGAGTGTTTCTATTTCAATGACTATCTATCTCGCTCGTGATTTTGCAAGAATGAATCGTAAATTATACGAACAGATAAATGAGATAAAGCAATTATTTAAACTTACTACGGATCAGGAGAATGAAAGAAAAAAGATATTAGAAAATCAAAAAGAAGATTTAGAAAAAATGGTTGTGTTGCGTACAGAAGAAGTTGTTCTTCAGAAAGCAGAGATTGAAATCAAGAACAGGGATATCCTTGATAATTTATTGTATGCACGTAGAATTCAAGATGCTATTCTCCCCGAAATTCATCTCATCTATGAAAACCTGCCCAAATCATTTATTATATATATGCCGAAAGATATTGTAAGCGGAGACTTTTATTCATTTGCTCAAAAAGAGAAGAAAATAATTCTTGCAGCAGCAGATTGTACAGGTCATGGTGTGACGGGTGCTTTTATGAGTATGATCGGAAGTTCAGTTTTAAATCAAATCATCAATGAAAAAGGAATAACACAACCATCATTAATTCTTAATAATCTAAATACAGGAATAGCTGAAGCACTGAAACAAAGAGAAAACGATATAACGGATGGTATGGACATAGCATTATGCGCATTCGATATGGAAAAAATGCAACTAGAATTTGCCGGCGCCAATCGTCCATTATGGATTTTCCGTAATGGAGAATTTATTGAAATTAAACCCGACAAACTTGCCATCGGTGGTTTCCGTATTTTAAAGGATGCTTCTTTTACCAATCATCAAATGCAATTACAAATCGGAGATACCATTTATCTTTTTACTGACGGCTTTGCAGACCAATTTGGAGGGCCATTGGGAAAAAAATTACTTTCTAAACGATTCCGTGAAATTCTTTTATCAATACAAAATCTATCTATGCTCGAACAAGAAAAAAAACTTGTTGATGTTTTTTCAGAATGGAAAGGATCTGTTACACAAGTGGATGATGTGCTTGTAATTGGTATAAAAGTGTAAATTGAAAGACGAAGAAACAATTAAAATTAAACGCTAAACATAAAAGCAAACTCAAAATCTTTCCTAAATTTATAATTTATTATTTTGTAATAATAACGCTTACACTTCCGACATCTCCATTTACAGGCGGTGCAATTTTTGTTAATTGAACATTAATTTTATCGATTCCGTCAATTTCTTTTTTCAGTGCATTTGCTATCCGTTCAGCTGCATGCTCGATGAGTTTAGAACGGATTTTCATTTCCCGTTTTACGATTTGATAAACATCACAATAATCGACAGTTTTTGTGAGATCATCATTCTTTGCAGCAAGAGAATAATCAGTAAATATTTCTATGTCGATGATGTAAATACCTCCAATCAATGCTTCTTCTTCGAGGCATCCGTGGAAAGCGTATACTTTAATATTATTGATTTTAATAACTCCTTCTACCATTTTAGTTTAATATATTGATGGCCGCTGATAATCTTTTAACTACCTCATCTTTACCGAGTAAAACAACCATTTCAAACAAAGCGGGGCCATTGGCCAGGCCAATTAGTAAAACACGAAATAGAGGCATGACTTCGCCCGGCTTTATTCCCGAAGCCTCAGCCAATTGTTTGAATATTTTTTCAACCTCTGATAAAGAAAATTGATCCATTTTGGAGTATGCTTCTTTAAGTGAAATATAAAAAAAAATTGACTTCTCATTCCATCTTTTAGCTATCATACTTTCATCGTAATGCAAAGGAGCAATAAAAAAACAAGATCCCATGTCCCAGAATTCATTGGTAAAATGTACTTTTTCACGTATCAGCTTTACAACCTCTTTTATATATTCGAGATTAGAAATCAGAAAATTAAAATTAGGGTTTTCTGAATTATCAAATTTTAAAGTTCCGGTTTTAATTTTTTCTTTAATGTCACTAATAAAAATAAGAGCAAGTTCTTCGTCAGTGTGTTTTTTTAAATATTGTTGATTAAACCACTTAGTTTTTTCAGGATCAAATTTCGCTCCGCTTTTATTTATTCTCTCGAGTGAAAACTCTTTTATTAATTCATCCATTGTAAACAATTCCTGATCATTGGAAGGATGCCATCCTAAAAGAACGAGTATGTTAACAAAAGCTTCCGGGAAATAACCCATCTCACGGTAGCCGGAAGATTTTTCACCGGTAACCGGGTCAGTCCAATTCAAAGGAAAAACAGGGAAGCCAAGGCGATCGCCGTCGCGCTTACTGAGCTTACCGTTTCCATCGGGTTTTAAAAGTAATGGTAAATGTGCAAACTCGGGCATTACCTCTTCCCAACCGAGAAATCGATAAAGTAAAACATGCAAAGGAGCTGAAGGAAGCCATTCTTCGCCACGAATAACGTGGGAAATTTTCATAAGATAATCGTCAACAACATTAGCAAGATGATACGTTGGCATACCGTCGCTTTTAAACAGGACTTTATCATCCATTTCAATTGTATTCACAACTACCCAACCTCGGATTATGTCTTTTACACGAATCTCTTCATTCGAAGGAACTTTTAAACGAACCACAAAATGATCTTCGGTATTTAATTTATCTTTCACTTCATCTTCGGAAAGTGTGAGAGAGTTTTTTAAATTCAACCGGCTTATACTATTATAAGAAAAAGCAGAACCCGACGCTTCTACACTCTTGCGTTTATCTTCAAGTTCTTCGGATGTATCGAAAGCATAATAAGCGTGACCATCTTTAATAAGTTGCTCTGCATATTTTTTGTAGATTTCCTTTCGTTCACTTTGGCGATAGGGCGTATATGGTCCATCACCAAATCCAACACCCTCATTAGGATTTATACCGCACCATCGGAGTGAATCAATAATATATTGTTCAGCGCCTGGGACAAAACGATTCTGATCGGTGTCTTCAATTCTCAGAATAAAATCTCCATTATTTTTTTTTGCGAAGAGGTAATTATATAAAGCTGTACGAACTCCTCCTATATGGAGTGGTCCGGTTGGACTAGGTGCAAATCGTACGCGAATTTTTCTTTCCATTAACTATTATTGTTTAGGGATGCAAAGATATAGTTACAATTTGATAAAAATACATTTTGGTATTTGAATTTGATCATGAAAAGAAAAATAATTAATCAATAAAAAACCGGTGAATAAGAACATATTAAAATAAAATGTTGCTTACTTCGGTTAATAAATATCTTGAATATATGTCAATGAGAAAAAATATGGTAATGATTTTATTTAAATTGCGGTTTCCTTGATATCCATTTATGCAGATAATAATTGTATTTGCCATTTTTATTATTATAATTATTCTTTTTTCAATAGAAAAAATTTCTGTTGATATAATAATAATTGCTATGTTGATTTGTCTTATGGCAACAGGCATACTCACACCTGCTGAAGCTTTTTCGGGTTATGGAACGGATTTTATAATGATACTTGCCTCAATATTTGTTATAAGCGGAGCCTTACAGCAAACGGGAATTCTCGATTTAATAGGTTCCAGGTTCCGAAAAGTTGGTCAGGCTAAACCAGGTTTTTTGTTAACATACATAATGGCAACGGTTGGAATGACATCGGCTTTTATGAATAACATAACTGTTACAGCAATGTTTATTGCGCCTGTCACTTCTGTTGCGCGAATAATGAAAATAAATTCATCACGTCTTTTAATGCCGGTTGCTTATGCTTCTATTCTTGGAGGAACGTGTACCCTCATAGGAACAAGTACAAACATTGCTGTAAGTGGTTATATAACTCAGAATGGTATGATGCCTCTTGGAATGTTTGAGATGCTGCCAGTAGGAATTGTAATTTTTATAGTTGGATTAATATATATGATTACGATTGGTAAAAAAATGTTACCCGATAAAAAAGACGAAGCCCTCGAAATTGAATTTAATTTCAGAGATTACATAAGTGAGATGGTTATTACATCAGATTCAAAATTAATCGGTCAAAATATTTTTAAATCAAGTCTTAATAAATCCGGTTTTCGAATCTTAAACATAATCCGGAATAATATAAATTTCCTTCCGGATAGTACCAGTATATTATTGGGAGGTGACATAATAATTATCGAAGGAAATGTTGAAGACCTGTTGAAAATTAAAGAGACAGCAGGAATGGAAATCAGAGCAGATTTGCTGACTGAAAAGTCGATGCAAAATGAAAATATTAAACTTGCCGAAATTCTTGTTACTCCTCAATCTGATTTTTTAAACAGAACTTTAAAAGAAGCCAATTTTAATCAACGATTTGGATTAGTTGTTGTTGCCATTAACCGGTACGGACAAACGATAAAAGAAAAACTGGGGAGAATAATTTTAAAAGTGGGAGATATTCTACTTGTTCAGGGGAATGAGGAACGTATTAATTTCTTAAAAACAAACCGGCAAATCTGCATGATGGCTGATTTTAAACCATTGGTTTATAAAAAGAGAAAAGGAAGACTTACTTTATTGTTTTTTATACTTGGAATAATATCAGGATCATTTAATATTCTTCCCTTATCCGCAGCATTAATGTCTGCAGCATTAATGACTATTTTAATAAAAGCAATTAGTATTGAAAAAGCATATCAGTCCATAGACTGGCGAATGCTTATAATGTTGGGTGGAATGGCAGCTTTAGGATTAGCATTAAAAAATACCGGTGGCGCTGTATGGCTGGCGAATAATATCGTTCGTGTTTGTTCCCCCTTTGGAGTAATTTCCATTCTTGCAGGATTTATTTTACTAACAGTATTATTAACTCAACCGATGTCAAATGCAGCTTCGGCATTGCTGGTTTTACCAATTGCATTAGAAACCGCTCATCAGCTAAATGTAAATCCACGTACATTTGCAATTGCAGTAATGTTATCTGCTTCCATATCGCTGATCACACCTTTCGAGCCTTCATGTTTACTTGTATATGGACCGGGAAAATATAAGTTTAAGGATTTCTTAAAAACAGGAAGCCTATTAACGGTAATTCTAATGTTAATAATGCTCTGGCTAATTCCTTACTTCTGGCCGTTTTAAATTTCGGATTTATATTTTATAATTAGTTAATGGTTATCAATTAATAGTTATTGTGTAGTATGTTTGAAAATTATTTTACGAAAAAAAATTAAATTAAAGTTTTACTTCTTTTGGTGTTTCATTTCCTCCATCAATTACATACTTCCAGGAGTTATCTAGTTGTTTTTTCCAAACTGTTAAATAATCACCATAAATAATAGTGTCATTTCCTTTTGAAGTTTTAGTTTTTAACTCCCAGCTACCAAATGTATAACCCATATCGCCGAGGTCTGAAACTTCAGCCTTTAAAGCCTTCCATTGAATTGAAAATAATGAATCTGAACGGGAAGAAGCAAAATCCGAAATAGCATTTTTCCCTATGAGAGGCATCCCTTTATCAAGCATATTAATTGCATTATCCGCAGCAAAATCCAATCTGGATTTATTGAATCCTTTAATTTGGGCAGAATCACTCCAACTTTTATCTATATTAATTAATACATTTTGTAAACTATCCTTATTAACTGTAATAACTAGATTTTGCATTTCGTCTTTCTTTGTATTGCATGAAAAAAGAAATAAACAAAAAAATATAATCACAATAATTTTCATCCTTAATATGTATTATGGCCGTGATACAGAAACAGAAGTAAAATCGTTATGTTCAACCAGACTATAATCGGTTGACTCAACTAAACCATCACCTGTCAGATCATTAATTATGTAACCGGAGTTGAAAATTGAAAGTGAATTTTGAATTTCTAAATAATCATAATTATTAATCAGTCCATCCTGAATTCCGCTCAAAATACCATTACTGACATCTCCGCTCCACAAAGCAAAGTTCCCGTCTCCTAAATTTACCTGATTACTTCCATAAGCTTTATTCGCTGCCGTTGAAAAATCATAATATATGGATGATATATTAATCGATAAAGGATTTTGACTCCATGTTTCTAAGGCATTCCGGTGCCGAACAACAAGATAAAAACTTTGGTTTATTATTCCTGCCGGAAAAATAAACTGTCCATTACCATTTATGTCGATCGTGCCTGTTGTATAATACAATATATTATAAGGTGAATTGGAATTGTGAAGTTCTATAGATATTGTATCACAAATTGTTGGATGAGCAAGCGGGTCTATTGTTGAAATCATTTGATTGCCTCCGAGATAAAATCCTTGTATAAATAATTTTACGGAAATTTCTACACAGGAATTTACAGACATAGTTATTGAATTCGATGTGGCCGGATTAGCTATAGCACAAGCCTCACTACTAGTCATTTTACAAACAATAACGTCATTGTTAGCAAGCGTAATATCTGAATATACAGCGTTATTAGTCCCAACTACGTTACCATTTCTTTTCCATTGATAGGAAGGATTAGCCCCTCCATTTACAGGTTGAGCGGTAAATGTAACTCGTTTCCCTTCACAAATTGTATTGGGATAATCTATGCTAATAGTTACTGCCGGAGTCACTGCATTATTTAAAGTAATTGCAATACTGTTACTATTAGCGGTAAGTGGAGATGCACAACTTGCATTACTTGCCATTACGCACGTAATAATATTATTATTCGCAAGAGAATTATCTGAATATATACTACTATTAGTACCAACATTTATTCCGCTTTTTTTCCATTGATAAGATGGCGCAGAACCGCCGTTAACCGGTATCGCTGTAAAAATTACATTAGTCCCAAGGCAAATGCTATTACCAGGATTCGCGTTTATGGAAACTGTTGGAGAAACAAATTGATTCACCGTCATTGTAATATTACTACTTGCAGCCGTTGCAGATGAAACACAAGTCAAATTGCTTGTTATAGTGCAAGAAATAACTGCATTATTGGTAAGTGAGTTATCAGAATATGTATTACTATTTGTTCCAATATTATTTCCATTCTTTTTCCATTGATAAACCGGCGCAGAACCTCCGTTAACTGGTATAGCAGTAAATGTCACATTTGTTCCTGCACAAATCGAACTTCCGGGATTTGCGCTAATAGTTAATGAAGGAGTTACATTTGTTGTTACCGTCATGGTAATACCATTGCTTGTTGCAGACACCGGTAAAACACAAAGAAGATTACTTGTCATAACACAGGTAATAACATTATTATTTGCTAGTGAAGTAGTCGAATATGTAATGCTGTTTGAACCAACATTGGCTCCATTCTTTTTCCACTGATAAACCGGTGCAGCACCACCATTGACAGGTGTTGCAGTAAATGTCACATTAACTCCTGCACAAACTGAACTGCCGGAATTTGAAACAATGTTAATTGATGGAACTACATATTGATTTACCGTTAATGTAATACTATTACTGGTTACAGAAACTGCGGAAGGACAAGTGGCATTGCCGGTCATAATGCAATTAATTACATCTGAATTGGCAAGTAGATTATCGGAATATGTATTGCTGTTTGCGCCGACATTGATTCCGTTTTTTCTCCATTGATATACCGGAGCTGTTCCTCCATTGGTTGGAGTGGCAGTAAAAGTAACGTTTGTGGCATTGCAAATTGAATTTCCGCTCCCTGATGAAATAATTACTGACGGTGTAACTATAGCATTTACCGACATGGTTATGCTATTGCTCGTAGCTGTTAATGGGGAAGCACATGACAAATTACTTGTCATTACACAACTTATAATGTCATTATTTACCAGATTACTTATTGTATAGGTATTGCTGTTTGTTCCAACATTTGATCCATTCTTTTTCCATTGAAAAACTGGAGCGCTGCCACTGTAAGAAGGAGTGGCGGTAAAAATTACAGTTGCTCCTGAACAAATTGTATTTCCTGTATTTGCAGAAATTGAAACCGAAGGCGTTACTGTACCGGCGCCACTTATGCTGCTTACAGTAAAATTCGGTGAATTACTTTTGCAACCGTTTTTTGTAACAGCAACAGAATAGGTTCCCGTAAAACTTGTTGTATACGTTGTGCCAGTAGAACCATCGTTCCAAACATAATTGCCGCCGGTTGGATTAGCTAATAAGGTAACCGAGCATGAACTTGTACTTTGAGTAGTAATAGATGCAGATGGATATGTATTTATTGTAACCGGTATTGTATTCGACCTGTTTGCGGAACAACCACTTATTGAACTTGTAATAAGGCATGAATAAGTATGTGACCCTGTTGATGAAGCACTCGGTGCAAATGTAGAAGAAGTTGCTCCACTGATTACAGTAGAACCATCATACCATGCGTAGGTAGTGGTTCCTCCACCTGAAGAACTTGCCTGAAGGTAAACCGGATTACCATCACAAACGGTAGTAGGAGTCAGTGCAACAATTTTACTTGTATTGACTATACTAACACTTGTTACAGGAGCGATATAATCGGAACAATCGTTATTATAATTGAGTTCAAAATGAACATCATAATTACCGGCAGGTAAAGTACATCCGTTTAATACTGCATTTAAATCTATTGAAGTCTGTGTAACAGGATTATATACCGGCCACGTAATTGCATTTGCAGATCCGCAACGTATCGTTGAATTACCGGAATTAGTTATATAAAATTTATAACTCACCCCTTGTTCGATTGGTCCCTGATATTGAAACTGAAGGCTACCGTTTTGTCCTGAAGGAACACAAACAGGACTGTTTGAAGTAAATAAAACCGGATCATTTAAATGATTGACCAATTGGCTTGCACTAAACCAAACAACTCCTCCAGGTTGAACAACAGTCCCTAATGATAGACTCCCAACTGTTGTAGGATGGTAATTTACTGCATCATCGTACCAATCATCATAAAAATATTTTTCGGCAGTGAAAATATTATTATTTACATTTTGAGAAAACCAGCCTCCGAGATAACTCCCTCCTGCACCCCAGGGAATATATTCAGAACTAAAAATCGGCTGAAAATTAGTTTGATTGGCTGTAGAGCTCTGACAAAAATCTAAAAACCGAGTTAGATAATAACCGCTATTGTTCTGACCGGCTGTTGTACGGCTGTATAAACGGGAAGGATCGGTACCATAATAGTGATTATTAATTCTGTCGACTCTTCTTTTACCATTATAAGTAGTGTCAATCCAATTAGCAATTGCCTGATGAGAATAAGCTGAGTTTTGGTTTATATAACCTAAATATGTTTCAACATAAATTTGATGTGTTGCATGAGATGAATTATAATTATCACGAATTACATCCATATTATTAATCAATGTTTGATACCTTAAATACTTCTGATCTTTCGTTGGAAGATCACCCAAACAATCATCAACGGAAGCATTCCAAAATTCATATTCAGAAACCATAAGATCGAATTTTTCAGTGCAACCGTCATTAAAAACAGCCAAACGCATATTGAATTTAGTTGCTTCCGACAAATAAAATAATGAATCGCCGGGAAAATATTGAGTTTCCACAATGCTTAATTTACTTTGTTCATCAGAAGAATAACGATTTGAATTAAATCTTTCTGAAAACAAAATTGGTGCAGTCGGCACAAGAGAAAAAACGTTATCGAACAATGAAGTACAAGAAGAAGCTGCTCCTATTTTTTCTATGCAATACTTTGTTTTTGCTTTAGTAATAAAAGCGCATAAATAATTTTCAAAAGTTGCATTCCCGAAGATGTAATGAAGATCATAAAGAATTAAATAAGTAATATGATTTTCTCTTGCATAGTTTAATAGAGAATCTTCTTTTGCTTCAACTCCAAGAATTGAAAAAACAGGGTTAACAACGGTAGCACCACTTGTATTTTTGGCTGTTCTGAAAAACTTGTCTACATACATACCTCTACCTGCATGGGTAAATTGAGCCGATGATTTAAAAAATATCAGGCTTAAGAATAAAAAAAGAAAAATAATTCTTTTCATATAATTAATAATCAGCTAATTAGTGGCTTTGATTTTACAAATCCCGCTTAAAAGATATTGTTGTGAAATGGCGAAATTGATTTTGGAATATGCGAACTAAAATACGCAATGATTATGAGGTATGCAAGTCGGTTTATTAACCATATTTTAAGATGTTTAATGAAATATAAACTTTTAATGCTTCTTTTAATTGAAAAAATACTTCTTTATTTAAACTCATATTAAATTCCGTTTCTAAGATGAAGTTCTGTCCATTTTTTAAAATGGAAGTATTTCTTGAAATTCAAAACGAATACATTGATGCTATTATAAGAGCTTTTTTTGTTTTGACCTGATTTTCTTGATATTCTTAAGCATTAAAATATTAAAGAAATTCAATCTACTTTTGGAAAATAGTTTTTCTATTTTAAATATCCATTATTTTGAAGAAATGTTAAACACTAATCTTAAAAGAAAAAATTTAGTAAAATCCGGAACAAACTATTTTGTTTTGATTAACAAGTTTTTTAACCAGAAAACCTATCGGCTTATTCTGTTTTCAATTTGTATTTTTTTTAGTCAAAAATCATTCGCGCAAATTTCAAACGGTGACTTTGTTTTTTCTACCGACTCTGTACATATCGTTCGGTTATTTTTTAAACAGCCGCATTATTGGGATACACTTGTTCAACGTTACGAGACAGAGCATAGTGAATATGACCATTATACAGATGATAGCGCCAAACCACTTTTAGCAAGTATACAAATTGACGGTAAAAAGATGGACAGTATTGGTGTTAAATTGAAAGGAAATTTATCCAATTCAATAACTACAAATAAAAAGCCACTAAAGATTTATTTTAATTCCTTTGTAAAAGGAAGGACTTTTGATGGAATATATCGTTTAAATCTTTCAAATGAATTTCCAGACCCAAGTATGTTGCGAAATACGGTGGCTTATAAAATATTTCGAAACGCAGGAATCATGGCACCACGCACTTCGTTTGCAAAAGTATATGTGAACAATAAATACAAAGGGTTATATGTTATGATTGAGCAGGTTGATAAAGCTTTTTTTTCACAATACTTTAAAGAACCAAGCGGAGAACTCATCAAAGCTCTAGCGGGATATTTGTATTGGTTTCCCGGAGATACTTTGTCTTTCAGAAGCTATTACGAGATAAAAGCAAAAAATACCCCAGAAGCATGGTCTAACCTTATCAATTTTGCAAAAAAAATAAACACAACACCTGCCAATATATTTTATGATAGTTTAAAAACTGTCTTTGACTTTGATTCTTATATTACCGTATTTGCTGCTGATATAATTTTCAATAATTGGGACAGTTATTTTTACGGACAGAATTATTATATTTATAGAGATTCTGTTGAAAGTAAATATTATTATCTGCCATGGG
The DNA here is from genome assembly GCA_031366785.1 of Bacteroidota bacterium. GTDB lineage: Bacteria > Bacteroidota > Bacteroidia > AKYH767-A > 2013-40CM-41-45 > JADKIH01. The sequence goes on from JANLOW010000106.1 coordinate 11,776, forward strand.
ATTACAATATTTCATTGAATAATTATGATGTAAGTAGTGCTGATTATTATATCTTACCGGGTAGGGAAAATAACGATCTTTTTCAATTGCCACTTCCATCCAAAATTGTAAATAATGAAATATTAAAAAAGAAATATCTTAATGAAATTGCAAGAATAAACCAATACATGTCGATAGATTCTTTGGAAAAATTTATTCTTCAAATGCATAAGCTAATTGCGCCTTCACTTAAAGGCGATTCTGGAAAAGTAATGACTATGGTGCAATATGAAAAATCTCTATTAAATCATGTGGCTATTTCTGAATTTGATTTCGAAGGGTTGTTATCTTTTATTCGCCGCAGACATGAACAAATAACAAAAATGCTTAATGATGTTGACGTAATTTATAAGGAAGAAAAGAAAGAGCAAAATTAAAATGAATTATGTTTTTACAGAAAATAATTTTATTAAAAAAATAAAATCTATTAAATAATGCTTACCAATAACGACATACTTAAAAAATTAAGAGTAGCGCTTGAATTAAAAGATGATGATATTTTACAAATATTAAAGCTTGTTGATTACGAAGTGAGCAAAAGTGAATTGAATGCAATTTTTAGAAAAGAGGATCATACTAATTATATGCCATGTGGCGATCAATTATTAAGAAATTTTTTAAATGGATTGATTATTTATAAACGCGGCCCTGATCCTAAAAATAAAATCATTGTTTAAATCTTAATCATTATTTATTTGCAATGTTCAGGCTAATTCGATCTCCGACTTACTACCATTACTGAATTCAGAAGTAGTATGAAAATGAATTGCTGAAAAACTCTGTTTAATCATTTTCAGCATCCAGTCACTTTCCGAAAAATACACGGGGCGGTTTTCTTTATCGTAAGAAATTGCTGATGCTCTATTACTAATAAATTGCGCAAGAGCTTCATTGGTATCGGCAGTAATCCAGCATGCTTTTGTAAAATTCAATGGACGAAATTCACATTTTGCACCATACTCATGTTCCAGCCGGAATTTGATAACATCAAACTGGAGTTCTCCAACTGTTCCAACAATTTTCCTGTTACCAGGTTGTTGGGTAAATAATTGCGCAACTCCTTCTTCGGTTAATTGCTGAATACCCTTCTCGAGTTGTTTCGTTTTAAAAGGATCACGGTTTTCTACTTCTTTAAAAATCTCCGGAGAAAAACTTGGTATCCCTTTGAAATGTAGCATCTCCCCTTCCGTTAATGTATCGCCGATTTTAAAGATTCCATTGTCGAATAACCCAATTACATCGCCGGGAAACGCTTCTTCTATAAGCGTTTTCTCATTGGCCATAAAACTTGTCGGATTATTAAATCTCACTTTTTTTCCTAAACGTGTGTGCCAATAAAATTTATTTCTTTCAAATTTTCCTGAACATATTTTTAAAAAAGCAATTCTGTCGCGGTGATTGGGATCCAGATTTGCATGAATCTTAAAAATAAATCCTGAAAAATTTTTTTCTGTTGCATAAATTTTTCTTTCTACAGCTTCTCTCGATGAAGGAAATGGCGCAATTTCAAGAAATGTTTCCAGAAGTTCAAGAACACCAAAATTGTTTACGGCACTACCGAAAAACACAGGAGCCAACAAACCATCGCAGTACAATTCATTGTTAAATGGCTCATATACTCCTTCAATGAGATGAACATCTTCGCGCAATTTCTCTGTATGTTTTTCTCCTATAAATGTTGCAATCTTACTATCGGTTAATTCAACAATCTTTGCTTTATTTTCTGATATTCCGGTTTTATTTGGCTCGAAAATGTTTAATTCTTTCCGGTAAAGATTATAAACTCCCTGAAAAGATTCACCTTGACTAATTGGCCATGATAAAGGCCGTACGTGTATCTTTAACTTATTTTGAAGTTCATCCATCAAATCAAACGGGTCTTTTCCTTCACGATCCATTTTGTTAATGAAAATAATGACTGGTGTATTCCTCATCCTGCAAACGCTCATAAGCTTTTCCGTTTGCTCTTCCACTCCTTTTATACAATCGATAACAAGTATAACTGAATCAACTGCTGTTAAAGTCCTGTAAGTATCCTCCGCAAAATCTTTGTGTCCGGGAGTATCCAGAATATTAATGCGTTTATCCTTATAATCAAAACCCATTACAGAAGTTGCTACTGAAATTCCCCGCTGTTTCTCGATTTCCATAAAATCGGATGTTGCAGATTTTCTGATTTTATTACTTTTTACAGCACCGGCTGTAACAATAGCACCTCCAAACAACAGAAATTTTTCTGTTAAAGTAGTTTTACCCGCATCGGGATGACTAATAATAGCAAATGTCCTTCTTTTGGATATTTCTTTTTCCAACTCCATGTTTGTTTAATCTGAATTCCGGGTTTTAAGTCAGGTTTAAAATCCTGAACATCTTTAAATAATTATTGCAAAAGTAATAAATCAAAACTTATAATACTTTTCAAGACTTATAAAAAAGGTGTTAACGACAAAGCTTACTTATTGCTTCATTAGCCGGTCCGAATCCAAGATTCGAGGCATATTGCAAATCTGAACATCCGATTTCCTTTTTTCCGAAATTTATTTCTGCTATCCCCCTTCCGAAATATGCAAATGCATAATCGCTCTTGAACTTAATTGCAGTTGAAAAATCGGCAATAGCTACTGAGTATTTTTTTTGCATAGCAAATATATTTCCCCGGTTATAATATGCTTTTGGATTACCCGGTTCAAGTTCAATGGCTTTATTGTAATCGAAAATTGCTTCTTCATATCTATTTTCTTCTTGTAAAACATTCCCACGATTTACATATGCTTCTGTAAAAGAAGGTGAAATTTTTATTGATTTACTAAAATCATTATAGGCCAAATTATTTTTTTTATCATGCATCATCAAAAGACCGCGACTATAATAAGCTTGTGCAAAATCAGGATTTAAGCGAATAGCAGAAGTATAATCATTTAAAGCTTCTTTAATTTTACCCATATTTTGGAAGAGATTTCCTCTATTTAATAAAATTTCCGGATCGTTTGGTTGTAATTCAACTGCCTTGTTAAAATCCTCTTTTGCCAATTCAAATTGTTTTCCATCCATTAAAAGATGTCCACGATTATTGTATGCATTTGCATATTCTGGAAGGAGTTCAACCGCTTTATTAAAATCATTAAGAGCTTCTTTGTATTTATTTTGTTTGCCGAATTCTATACCACGATTGTTATATGCAACGGGAGTATTCTGGTTTTTTATAATAACATCATTCCAAAGAGTCATCCCGTTTTTCCAGACACCACACCTTTCATAGGTTTTTATTGAAAAAAAGATGATGAAAATGCTAGTTAAAGAAATTACAGCAAACCGAAATTTTTTCTCCCACCATGTATAAATTCCTTCGCCAGCAATATAGAAAACTCCGATTAATGGGATATAGCTATATCGGTCTGCCATAATAGTACCTCCAACGGGTAAAAGCTGCAAAACAAGAAAAACAGTAATTGCATAAAAGCCGATTCCAAAAATAATTTTTTTCGTAAATCGATAAGTGTATAAAACGCTGGCGATTAAAAAGGGAAATATTAAAAAATAAATAATATATAATAAAGGAATTGATCCTCCACTTTTTATTGGGTAAGGATAATATGCACTAAGGTTAATTGGTACAAATGATTTGAATATGTAAGACATAAAACCATAGCTGGCAAATATGATTTGTTCAAAAAATGTAAAGTTTGTGATTTCTCGAATACTTCCAGATGACTTTTGTGCAAATATTGCTATAATACCAATTATGAAAGAAAGTAAAAAGAAAGGTAATTTTTCCAGAAGCGTTTTTACATTAATCCTTCTTCCTTTGAAATAATCAGTAAGAATAAACAAAACGGGTAAACAAACGGCCATTGCTTTAGAAAGAGTAGAAGCTAGAAAGAGTAGCAATGAAATTACATAAAATTTATTTTTAGCTGATTGTATATATTTAAGGTAATAAATATAAGAACCTAGAAAGAAAAAAGTATACAGTAAATCTTTTAACGCCGAAACCCAAGCAACAGACTCTACATGCAAAGGATGAATTGCAAAAAACAAAGAGACGAATAATGCAATGCCGGGGTTGCCACATAGACGAAAAATAGTATAGAAAACCAGAATAATATTAAATAAATGAAGAATAAGGTTAACAGCATGAAAACCGGTTTCATTCAGTCCGAAAAGGCAGTATTCAGTTGCAAATACTAACATTGTTAAAGGATGATAATTACCCATTTCATAATTAAAAAAAATATTTTTCAAATGAAATAGCTGAACGTTTGGATTATTTTGGACATAGGGGCCATCGTCCCATACAAAGCCATTTAATAAAATCGGACGGTATATTACAAACGTTAACAGGAGAATAGCAAAAAGAAAAAAATAATGTTTGGATTGAATGTTTGAATTATAAATAGCATTCTTCTTATTCGAAGTATTTTTATTTTGTTTGCCTACTTTTTTATTTTTCATCTAAAGAAAATTAAATTTTTATAATCCGAAATTTCTTCCTGGAACCAATTTGGAAATTTGTTATCATATCAGGATATTGGCAGAGAAATAGCAAATTTAAAAAGCTGAAGTTTAAAAAAAAAAAATGAAATTAATTTCGCAGATTATTAATAAAAAAATTCCCTCTGATATTGCAAATATTAATTAAAAACAGGCTTTTACATGTTTAATTTAATATGAAATTAAAACCATTATATTTGGTGTACTCAACAAAAGCATCCTATATAATTTACACAATAACTAATTTCAAAAACAAAACCCTATGAAAAAAGGATTACTCTTAATTGCCATAATGGCTATTGCAAGTTTATCAATTGCACAGAGTGGAGATTTATTCTGGAAGGCAACCGTCAAAAACAGTAAGTCTGTTTTGAATGAAAACAAAATTGGACTTACTAAATTTAAATTGTTTGAATTGGACATAACTGCTTTAAAAAGTGCACTTGTCAATTCACCCAAAAACAGAAATAATAGGAATTCAAATGTTATCGTTTCTTTTCCTGATGCTGACGGATCAATTAGTCATTTCAGAGTTCAGGAAAATTCCAATATGGATCCTATTTTAGAGGCTAAATACCCAGGTATAAACTCTTATGTAGGGCAAGGTATTGAAGATCCTTCAGAAGTAATTTATTTCAGTGTGTCTCCACTTGGTTTACAAACCATGCTAATTAAAGCAAACAAATCAGCCGTTTTTATAGAACCTTATACAACAGACCAAAGTAGTTATGTCGTTTACCGTAAATCCGATAAAGCAGCGTCTTTAACACCTTTTGAATGCTCGGTAATGTCTGCTGTCAACACCGGCAACACAGGCGTTTTTGCCCCTAATGCTGATGATGGGAAATTAAGAACATTTCGTTTAGCATTATCTTGTACAGGAGAATATACCGCATATTTTGGTGGAACAAAAGCATTGGCATTAGCTGCTATGAATAACAGTATGACACGTGTCAATGGTGTTTTTGAAATAGATTTTGGCGTACATATGACATTGATTGCGAATAATGATCTTGTAATATATACTAGCGCTTCTACTGATCCTTACTCCGCAGCTGCAACAGGTGCTGGTGGCGCATGGAATCAGGAATTACAAACTACACTAACAAATGTAATAGGAAGTGCCAACTACGATGTTGGTCATTTATTCGGTGCTTCAGGCGGTGGTGGTAATGCCGGCTGTATTGCTTGTGTTTGTGTGAATCCAACATCAAGTGCAAAACTTGGAAAAGGTAGCGGTTTTACTTCTCCGGCAGATGCAATTCCAAGTGGAGATAATTTTGATATCGATTATGTAGCACACGAAATGGGACATCAGTTTGGCGGAAATCATACTTTCACATTTAGCAATGAAGGAACCGGCGCACAAATGGAGCCTGGTAGCGGAAGTACTATTATGGGCTATGCAGGTATTACAGGAACAACAACGGATGTGCAAGCACACAGTGATGCTTTCTTTCATGCTATAAGCATTCAACAGATAACAAACTATATTAAAACTACAACTTGTCAAACAACTACACTTACCGGAAATGCAATTCCTACGGCCAGTGCAGGTTTAGATTATACGATTCCTAAAGGAACTCCATTTTTGCTTACAGGTGCCGGAACAGATGCTAATGGCGATGTTTTAACATACTGTTGGGAACAAATGAATTCAGGAACTTCAACTACTACCCTCCCTAGTGTAACTGCCACAAGCGGACCTGCATTCAGGTCATTTTTGCCTTCAACGAATCCTCTGCGTTATTTTCCTCAGTTGTCTACTATTAAAACAGGTGCCACATCATGGAAATGGGAAGCTGTGCCTAATGTTGCAAGAACGATGAACTTCCGTCTTACCGTTCGTGATAACAGAGCCGGTGGGCCAGCTAATAACAGCGATGATATGATCATAACCGTTAATGCTACAGCCGGACCCTTTTCTGTAACTGCTCCGAATACTGCAGTTTCCTGGGTGGGTGGAAGCTCACAAACTGTAACATGGGCTGTAGCCGGTACAACAGCAAACGGAGTAAATGCTGCCAATGTTGATATACTTTTATCAACCGATGGAGGCAACACTTATCCAACAACAATTCTTGCTGCAACTCCTAATGATGGAACGCAAGCTATAACAGTTCCCAATATCGCAGGAACACAAAACAGAATTATGGTTAAAGGATCTAATCATATATTCTTTGATATTTCAAATGCGAATTTTACAATTACAGGTGGAGGTCCGGATACTCAGGCTCCTACTGCACCTACAAACTTAGCTGCTTCAGGAACTACATCAACAAGTACCAATTTAACATGGACTGCTTCAACCGATAACGTTGGTGTAACCGGTTATGACGTTTATCAGGGAGCTGCTTTAATTGCTACTGTCGCTACTACATCTTATAGTGTAACAGGATTAACATCAGGCACTGCTTATACTTTTTCCGTAAAAGCTAAAGATGCTGCCGGTAATGTTTCAGCAGCAAGTAATGTTGTTAATGTAACAACACTGACTCCTGATACACAGGCTCCGACAGCTCCAACTAATTTAACAGCATCCGGTACTACTTCATCTTCTACAAATTTGGCATGGACTGCTTCTACTGATAATGTTGCTGTATCAGGGTATGATGTTTATCAAGGAGCAACGTTAAAAGCTACAGTTGCTACAACCACATATACAGTTACGGGTCTGACTGCGTCTACTGCTTATACATTTTCTGTAAAAGCTAAAGATGCTGCCGGAAATGTATCAGCTTCAAGTAATGTCGTTAATGTTACTACACTTGCCAATACAGTAACTTATTGTGCATCGCAAGGAAATATTGTAACAGACGAATTAATAGGCCGCGTTCAATTTGGCACAATTAATAATCCTTCAACAGGCGGTACCGGTTATACTAATTTTACCGCTATATCTACAAATGCAATTAGAAGCACTGCATATACAATTACAATTACACCAATCTGGACCAGTACGGTTTGGGCCGAAGGTTATAGTGTGTGGATTGATTATAATCAGGACGGTGATTTTGTTGATGCCGGCGAACAGGTATTCTCGAAAGCTGCTTCAACAACAACACCTGTAAGCGGATCAGTAACTATTCCTGCAACTGCTTCATTAGGATCAACCCGCATGAGAGTTTCAATGAAGTACAATGGAATTCCAACTTCATGCGAAACTTTCACTTATGGACAAGTAGAAGATTACACTGTTGTTATTGTTTCTGCGATCAAGGCTGAGAATACTGATGTTAATGCTATCTCAGATAAAAACAGTTCCACTTTAAATAGCGAAGTTCCATTCTTTCTATATCCAAATCCGGTTTCCGGAAATATTTTAAATATTTCTAATGTGGAAAACTATTCACATTTTAGAATAGTAAATATCCTTGGAAGAGAAATATTAAATGGAAGAGTTGAAGATGGAAAAGTTTCTGTTGAATCGTTATCTGCCGGAATTTATCTAATTGAAATCAATACTAACAATATTACGTCAAGCAGACGATTCATTAAAAAATAAGTTAACAACCTAAATCGACCTAATCGTTTAGACGATAAAAATCCCGGCAACCTTAGTAGCCGGGATTTTTTTATTTTAAATACAGTTAAAATAATAAGTATGATTATAAAAAATAATCCAAGGTCAACTTAAGGCCTGGACAAAGTCTTGCCGACATTATTTTCAACTAAACTATAATCGGAAGATTCTGTAAATCCATCACCAGTCAAATCGTATAGTAAATAACCGGTGTCAAATATTTCTGCATTGGTTTCTACGTTGTAAAAATCAATGGTATTAATATTTCCGTCCTGATTCGGATCACCGCTGTAAACTGCAAATTTCCCGTCGGACAAATCTTTCAGTTTGTTTCCAAATGCCTGAGTTGAAGCAGTAGTAAAATCATAATTCATCGTTGTAGAATTAAATAAAAGGGAATTTTTGCTCCATGTCTCCAGTGTGTTTCTATGTTTAACAGTTATATAATATGACTGATTTAATGCAGAAATCGGGAAAACAACATCAGCAGTTCCGTTAATTCGAAGCAACGATTTAACGTTAGAGAAAACGGAATAAGGCGAAACAGAGTTATGTAGCTCTATTGTTATAGAATCACAAACGGTCGGATCAGCATTAAATCCCTGCTTAAACAAAACGGCTTCCATTTGTCCGCTTCCCTTATAAAATCCTTCGATAAACACTTTTAGATTCAAATTCACTGCATCATACGTAACACTATTATTTCCTGACAACAACCATAAATCCGGGTCAAATGTTGCAGTAGTTGCAGGGAAATTTAATGTCCTTGTAAAAATCTGTCCTGAAAAAGTATGATTAAAAACCAATGTTGTATCAAATCCTGCTGCTGTGAAACGAATAGGCACAGGCATTTCAAAAAATGCTACCGACGAATGAGAAGTCGTTTGATTTAACTTTACAACGACACCGTTCCCATTTCTATGCCAGGATACCTGATACGTTGGATATCCCTGTTTATAATACCACTGATTAAAAAAAGTTGTCAGGTTTTGTCCGCTTGCCGCTTCGAGATGGCTGATAAGGTTAGGTGTTTTTGCATAATTAAATGACAATGCAGGATCATTCAGGTAATTTCTTAGTGCTTGATAAAAAGTTGCATCGCCAAGTTTCCAACGCAACATATGAAGCAAGTAAGCTCCTTTATTATAAGTAAGTCTGGAACTGAAAATCCGGTTTATATTTAATGTATCATCACACAAAACAGAACCACTTGAAATACTTGTTATATTATTTTTTTTATTCAATTTCCAGGAATACCAGGTAGAAGGGAATAAAAATTCTTCAGTAAGTCCTTCCATGTATGTAGCAAAACCTTCGTTCAACCAAATGTCTTGCCAGCTTCCACATGTCACCATATCTCCAAACCATTGATGCGCACATTCATGTGCAATCAAAGAATGACCAAAACTATTTACGAAACTCATTGTTTGATGTTCCATTCCTCCTCCCCAGCCAAACTGGCAATGACCGTATTTTTCCTTTGCAAAAGGATAAGGAATTATAAGGCTATCGTACAATGCAATTACATTTAAAATATCGGGTGTTTGAGCTTGAGCAGTTGCTAAGTTTTCAGGATAAACATAATTGAGTACTTCGAGAGTTTCTCCGGCGCCCATTGGTAAATAATTTGAATAGACTGAAAAATTAGTAACTGCAAAAGCCATTAAATAAGCTTCGATAGGATAATGACTTTGCCAACGGTAAATTTTATCACTTCCGCTTTGGGTTTCCGAAATTAATTTACCAATACTTGCTACACGATAAGCCTGAGGTGTGGTAACGTAAACATCAATTGAATCTACTTTATCATTCAGATTTTGTTTACAAGGCCACCATTCTTTTGCTCCGAATGGTTCTGAAAGTGTCCACATAACAGGAGTGCTATTGTGCGTTGAAGTTGTGAAAGAACCTAAACCATTATTTGGCGGTACGCCATGATAATAAACAATTATTGAATCCATTGTATTCGCTGGGATTACAGACGGCAATGTAATTTTCAAAACATCGCTGGCAGAATGAGTAAATGGTCTTGTTAGGCCATGGTATTTGACTGAATCTGTTGTAAGTGAAATAGACAGATCAAAATTAACTTCTATGAATCCTGATGTTTTAGGAACAAAATAAGATGTCACTGATCCCTGAATATAACGAACAGCCGGATCAACCCTCCAATTAAACCGATGGTATTTCAAATCGTAATTATCAGGAATTGAAGGCGCCATCGGAAGTACAATAGAGCTATGTGCTTTGCCCTCCATATTTACAAGTTCATTAAATTCTTCAACGGATTGCTTGGATTGAGCCATAACAATACATGGAAGTAAGGTCATTACTAAGGATAATATTTTCTTCATACAGATTAATTGTTTAAAACTGCTCAATTAGCAGGGCTTTTAATCATTTTCTTTAAGGAAACTAATATAATGAAAATTCTTTAAATGATAAATAAATTAAGATGCATTTCCCAATTCCTTTTTTACAAGTAATAAATAATATCTTCCGATTGGAATTAATTTCCCGCCGATATCAATTTCATGAGATGATATGGACAGAATAGCGCGTCTCGAAACAATAAACGAACGATGAATTTGTAGAAAATTTTTATCATTTAAATATTTTTCAATTTCTCCTAATTGATATTTTGTTACCAAACATTTTTCTTTTGTAAATATTTTTACAGAAGGCCTATGCTTTCAAACAGGAATAAGTGAAGTGTCGAATAAAAACAATTTCAATATTTCTGTAAATCCAAATCCATTTAATCAACAAGCGAGCGTTTTTTTCTCCATTCCACAACAGAGTAATGTTATGATTTCCCTATATAATTTAAATTGGGAAAAAGTAAAAACCGTATTAAATGAAAAACAAAATGCGGGATTTCATTACTTTAATATTATTTTTCCGGAATTAAATCCAGGTATATATTTTCTTGAAGTCTGAACAGATAATTTCTATGAAATTAAAAAAATAATTCATTAAAATAATTATCTGCACACTCTTAAAACTAATTCAAAAATTGTTTCAATTAGCATTGAATTATGAGATACCCCTTGCAATCGAAGAAATAGTTAAGTGAAAATATTAGCTTTTGACTAGTTTTTGTATATTTGACAAATTCGAAGATAATCCTTGGAATTTCACTTGGCTAGTCTGTATAAATGATAATTATTAATTTTATTTGTAAGTTTATCTTTTGTTTTAAATCCTTATTTATAAATAAAATATTTACTTAGTATAACTTTCTTATGAAATCCATTTCTATTGTTGTTCCAGTTTACAATGAAGAAGAAAACATAGCCGACTTCCATCAGGAAATTGTAGATATATGCAAAAAAAATCAGTTCGATTTTGAAATTATTTTTGTCGATGATGGTTCAACAGACAGCACTGTTAAAGAAATAAAAAAGAGAACTCCGGTAAAACTTATTAGACTTAGAAAAAACTTTGGCCAGACTGCTGCCATGGATGCAGGAATTAAACTGGCAAAGAATTATTACGTAATTACCATGGATGGAGATGGTCAGAACGATCCAAATGATATACCAAAGATGATTCAATTGCTAGAAGAAAAAGACTTAGATGTTGTTTCAGGCTGGAGAAGAAAAAGAAAAGATGGATTACTTAAAAGATTTGTATCACGTATTGCAAATCTATTAAGAGCAATAATTATTCATGATGGTATAAACGATAGCGGTTGCAGCTTAAAAATTTATAAAAAAGAATGTTTTGAACAAATAAGTCTTTATGGAGAAATGCACCGATTTATTCCTGCAATTTTAAAAATAAAAGGATTTAAAATTGGCGAATTGGAAGTGAATCATCGTCCAAGAATAAAAGGAAAAACCAAATATAACTGGAGAAGAACATTCAAAGGTTTTATCGATATGATCTCTGTTTGGTTCTGGAATAAATTTGCCGTAAGGCCTTTGCATTTGCTGGGAGGAATTGGGCTATTTTTTCTTGCCCTTGGAGGCATTTTAGGACTTTTTACTCTATATGTATTTTTAGATAAAAGGCAGGATTTATCTGACACCTTATTGCCAATCATGACCATATTTTTTATTATTACAGGAATTTTACTTTTTATTCTTGGTTTGATCTCTGATATTCTGGTTAAGAGTTATTATGAAACAACCAGAGACAGGCCTTACAGTATTAAAGACATTTCGGAAAATTAGATGGCAACAATATTAGTCACCGGATCCAGTGGATTTATAGGAAGTAAAACGTCACAATTTCTTTTAGAAGAAGGCAACACCGTTGTAGGTATCGATAATATGAACGATTATTACGACGTGCGTCTAAAGCAGAATCGACTAAAAAGTCTGGCCCCTTTTAATAATTTTCAATTTCACAATTTAGATATTGAAAACATAAGTGGCCTTGAGAAAATTTTTTCTAATCAAAAGTTTGATGCAATTATTAACCTTGCTGCACGCGCCGGAGTAAGATACAGTTTAGAAAACCCTCATGTTTACATGACAACAAATGCGAACGGCACATTAAATCTATTGGAAATGATGCGTAAGCATAAAATTAATAAAATGGTGCTGGCTTCAACTTCCTCTTTGTACGCGAACCAAACTATGCCGTTTTCGGAAACCCTTCCTGTAAATACACCCATTTCACCATATGCAGCTTCTAAAAAAGCAGCCGAAGCACTTGTATACAGTTATCATTATTTGTTTAATTTTGATGTAACCATTTTAAGATATTTTACTGTTTATGGTCCTGCCGGAAGACCCGATATGAGTATTTTCCGTTTTATTAAATGGATAGATGAAGGCACGCCCATTGAATTATTTGGTGATGGAACCCAGGCAAGGGATTTTACTTTTGTGGACGATATTGCAAAAGGTACAATAAAAGCTTTAAAAAATCCCGGGTATGAAATCATTAATCTGGGGGGAGGAAAAAATCCTGTTACATTAAATTATATGATTTCAATAATAGAAGAATATCTTGGGAAAAAGGCGATAATTAAAAATAAACCATTCCATAAAGCTGATATGAAAGAAACTTGGGCTGATATTTCTAAAGCTTCATTATTGCTGAATTGGAAACCAGAAATTAGTTTTGAAGAAGGTATAAAACGTAGTGTTGATTGGCATGTAAGCAATCGCAATTGGTTAAAAGATATTATCTGTAAAGCAGAGTGATGGCTAATATTAGCAAATTAACAACATGATATTTACATCATTCGATTTTGTTTTTTTCATTCTCATCTTATTTGTCCTTTATTGGGCTATTGGCCGCAAGGAAATTCAAAATGTACTTTTGCTGTTGGCGAGTTATTTATTTTATGGATGGGTAACTCCCTGGTTTTGCATTTTGCTGGCTTCTTCATCTGTAGCTGATTATTTTATTGGCTTAGGCATGAAGCATTATCCTGACCGGAAAAAACAATTTCTAATTTTTAGTTTAATAGTAAATCTTGGCTTTCTTAGTTTTTTTAAATACTACAATTTTTTTGCTGAAAATGTTCATGCAGCTTTAACAACGATTGGTTTGCATCCAGAACCATGGGTTTTAAGTATTGTCCTTCCTGTGGGGATTTCATTTTATACATTTCAATCTCTCAGCTACACCATCGATGTTTACAGAGGAAATCTGGAGGCAAGAAAAAACATTATTGATTTTATGTTGTTCGTTTCATTTTTTCCTCAGTTGGTTGCTGGTCCAATTGAAAGAGCGACACATTTAATCCCTCAGATAGAAGCAAAGCGTACTTTTTCGTGGAATATTATTGGTCATGCAATACCCTTTTTAGTACGGGGCTATTTGAAAAAACTTGTCATTGCCGATAACGTTTCAATTTATGCAGATAAAGTTTTTATGCTCGATCATCCTTCTATACTCCTTTTAATTGCCGGTGCCTTAGCTTTTACTGTTCAGATTTTTGCTGATTTCTCTGCTTACACCGATATAGCAAGAGGCTCTGCAATACTTTTTGGTTTTAAGTTAATGCAAAATTTTAATCTTCCTTATATTGCTATTTCTCCATCAGATTTTTGGAGGAGATGGCATATTTCTTTTTCATCATGGATCCGCGACTACTTATATATTCCTCTTGGAGGCTCAAAAGGTAAAACCCTATTGGGTTTTGGTATAGTGCTGATTGTATCAATGGGCTTAAGTGGATTATGGCATGGTGCATCCTGGCATTTTGTAGTGTGGGGGTTATACTATGCATTGCTTTTATTTATATATCATTTTTTAGGATTCGGTGGGAAATGGAAGCCAAAAGGTTTTTTAAAAAATATAATTGCATGGATCATAATGTTTAGTTTTACAATTTTCGGATGGATATTATTCAGAACATCAGATTTGCATTGGCTGGCAAATGTTTTTAAAAATGCATCATCAGGGTTCAGCGGAGACAGTCTTGTAGTATCCATAGAAATTATTGTCTTTGTCATTTATTATTCAATTCCATTATTTATGTTTATGTTTTTAGATAAAGTTGTACCTGATAAAAAGTGGATACATTCAACTGTATACGCATTATCAATTATAGCGATTTGTATTTTCTTCAGAGATAAAGGATTGGATTTTATTTACTTTCAATTTTAAAAATAAATTTTTGAGTGAATAAGGATAAAAAAATAAAAACGATTTCAAAAAATAAAAAGACGACAATAGCATTGCCGTCTGATTCTCTTTTATCGCTTGATTTCAAAAATATTCTATTTATGCTGGCAATAGTAGTTTTCCTTAATTTATGTTTTTTCCCTTCAAATAAAATGAGCGTTAATCATACACTAAATGGTACATTGGAAAATGGAATAACCAGTTCATTAATAATTAACGCTTTAAATATGGGTAAATCAGATGTCGTATTTATTGGCAATTCTATGTTAACCAGAGGAATAGATAAAAAAAAATATAAAAGCTTAACTGGAATTTCCGTTCAACTAATTGGTACAGGAGGCGCTGAATCTGCCTGGTGGTACTTGGCGTTTAAAAATGGTGTTTGCAAAAGTGACTACCACATAAAAACTGCGGTATTTTTTTTCCGGGATAATGAATTGACCGAACCTTCAGAAAGGGTTACTGATGATTATAAATCAGGAATTGATATATTGTGTGAAGCAAACGAACCATTGTTAGATCGTCTGGCCTATTATAATGATATGAGTGATCTGGAATTAATGATTAGTAATCATTGGCCTCTTTATCAAAAACGAAAAGATTTCAAAATGGGTATTAATGCTGCAATCAAAAAAAAAATAAACAAATCATTTTCTAATGCGGCCAAAACAAATATAGAAAAAGCTACTGAAAATATATTTGCAGACACGAACATGAATCAACAATTGTTTACTAAGTATCAATTTAAAATCGACAAAAAAACAGCATCTTTCGATTTTGATTTTAACAATAAAGTTAAAAAGTCTTTCTTGCCAGAAATTATTTCTCTTGCAAAGCAAAATAATATTAAACTAATATTTGTACGGGTCAAAAAACGGAGAGACCTAATTCCAAACAGTCAGCCACCGGAATTGATACAATATGTAAATAATTTGAACACATATTTAAAGAAAGAAAATCTTGTGATGCTTGACTTTACTAATGAAAGAAGAATTAAAGAAGAAAATTATACAGATGGAGATCATCAGGATAATATGAATGCACCAAGAGTATTTACGCAGATTCTAGCTGACACATTGCCGCAGTATTATGCAAAATAAATTTAATAATTAATGAGCGAATTTAATATATCCGTTTCATAATTGCTTGTAAGAAATGAAAATATTAATGTTAAATTATGAATTTCCGCCTCTTGGAGGAGGGGCAGGCAATGCAAATTATTTTCTACTTAAAGAATTTTCAAAAAACGAAACTCTTAATATTGATTTAGTCACATCCTCCGTTTCCAGCTACAGAATTGAAAAATTTTCCAGCAACATTACGATTCATTTTCTGGATATTGGCAAAAAAGGTGATTTGCTTTACCAATCAAATAAAAATCTTATAAAGTACTTTTTCAAAGCATGGTTTTATTGCAATAAACTTAAAAAAAATAATAACTTCGACGTTATTCATGCATTCTTTGGGATACCTTGCGGGTATATTGCTTATAAATTAAAACAAGCATATATTATTTCCTTAAGAGGATCTGATGTACCAGGACACAATATTGCGTTTAATAAAATGCATAAATTGTTGTTTTATATAAATAGAAAAACATGGCGAAATGCAAAATATATTATTGCAAACAGCGAGGATTTAAAAAAGACTGCATTGCTTACAAATTTTACAAACAAAGTGGATGTAATTTCAAACGGAGTTGATTATACTTTTTTCAAGCCAAACGAAATCAAAAAAAATAATGAAGTTTTAAATTTATTGTTTACCGGGCGGCTAAACAAAGTAAAAAAAGTAGATTTAATTATTAGAGCAATATCCGAATTAGATGATGTTATTTTAAATATTGTTGGTGATGGACCGGAACTTATAGCTCTGCAGGATCTTGTGGTTTCACTTGGCATCCAAAAAAAAATAAATTTCTTGTATAGAAAAAATCATACCCAACTAAAAGAAATTTACAATCAAAATGATGTATTTATTTTAATCTCTTCAGGAGAAGGCGGAAGTAACGTTGTTTTGGAAGCGTTAGCCAGCGGACTACCTGTAATTATTAGCAATACAGGAGGTGCTGACAAACTTGTCTGCGGCAATGGTTTTATACTTGATGAAGTCAGCCATCAGATATTGAAAGAAAAAATTATTTATTTTATCAAAAACAGAAATGAAATTTCAAGAATGGGTTTTAAATCGAGGAAAATAGCTGAGGAACTTAGCTGGGAAAGTACTGCAAAGAAATATATTGAGGTCTATAATACATTTAATAATAAGAGCAATTAGAAACATTAAACACCCTTATGGGGAATAAAAACTGAGTATCATGTGTGGCATTGCTGGTTTTAATTGGAGCGATTCGATTTTATTAAAAAAGATGACGGATTCTATTAAACACAGAGGTCCTGATGATGAGGGCTTCTATTGCGATACTAATGTTTCTTTGGGACATAGACGATTAGCCATTATCGACCTTTCCGAAAAAGGAAAACAACCTATGCAATGTGGCGATAATATCATTGTATATAATGGAGAGATCTATAATTTCATTGATATTAAAAATGAATTGATCCAAAAAGACCACCAGTTCATTTCTCACTCCGATACAGAAGTAATATTACATGCCTATGAAGAATGGGGTGAAAAGTGTGTTGAAAAACTTAATGGCATGTGGGCATTCTGTATTTTTAACACAAAGGAAAACAAGTTGTTTCTGTCGCGTGACAGATTTGGAGAAAAACCATTGTACTATTATGCAGATCAAGAAAAATTTATTTTCGCCTCGGAATTAAAAGCAATCCGAAAGCATTTGTTAGAGTTAAAAGTTAATTCAACTGCATTAAATTATTATTTCTATCAAAAATATATAGGTAGCTCTTTAACCATTTTTGATTCTGTATTAAAATTAAAACCGGCGCATAATTTAATTTTTGATCTGAATCTGAAAACATATTCTACTTATGCCTATTACAATCTGGAAGATGAAATAAAAAAAGCATCACAAATTCCGATTTCTGAAAAAAAAGAAATGATAAAAACGTTGACTTGTGATGCAACTGAAAAAAGAATAATCGCAGATGTCCCCGTTGGCAGTTTCCTTTCTGGTGGAATTGATTCGTCTTTAATCTCTGCGATTATTGCGAAAAAAGTTAAACATTTTAAAACTTTTTCAATAGGTTTCAGGGAAAAATCATTTGATGAAATTCCATATTCGAAAATGGTGGCAGAATATATAGACACAGAACATCTGTATGAATATGTAGATATAGATGAAAATCTTATCTCTTATATTATCAGTAATATGGATGAGCCTTTTGGTGATTCATCAATTGTACCTGTTTTCCTATTGTCAAAAATGACTCGTAAGTATGTTACTGTTGCTCTATCAGGTGATGCAGGTGATGAAATTTTTGGCGGATACGATACGTATATCGGTTTTAAAATCGCTAAATATTTTCCATCTTTTTTGCTTAAGGGAATGCGAAAGTTAGCCAACTTAATTCCGCCTTCTGACGCTAAAGTCTCTTTCATTTTTAAGGTTAAAAGATTTTTAAGCAATGGGAATACTGATATAAATAAAAGGCACCTTGACTGGATGGCCACTTTTACAGATGAACAGCGTAAACAGCTACTAATGGGGAATTATTTTCCATCAACCAACCTTATTCAATATAAAACACCTGCAAAAAACGAATTACTTACAGTACAATTGAATGATATTTACAATTATCTTGCAGAAGATATATTAAAAAAAACAGATACCGCTTCTATGCTCAATTCTTTGGAGGTGCGTGTTCCGTTTTTGGATCCCAGGCTTGTACCTTTGGTTTTAAGCTTGCCTGATAATTACAAGATCAGAAAATTAAATTCGAAATGGTTATTAAAAAATATAGCCCGTTCTTTTATCCCGGAAAAAATTATCAATAGGAAAAAAAGAGGGTTTACAGTACCTGTTTCTAAATGGATCAAAGAAAGTCTACTAATAAAAGAATACCTAACTTCCGATGACTCATTTCAACATGGATTGTTAAATAAAGAATATGTTATTTGTTTATTCAACGAACATATAAACAACAAACAAGATAATGCAAGGCAATTATGGTTAATTTTTGTTTTTAATTATTGGTGGAAAAGTAATATTTTTAAGAAAGAATATGCAATTTGATTTCGGACAAAATTGGGATGAGTTTTCTAAGCAATCTTTAACGCCCGAAAAAGTTACTCAGGCTATTAAAAATTTTTCAGAACTGGTAAATGGAATAAATCTGGAAAATAAATCTTTCATTGATATTGGATTTGGACAGGGATTAGGATTGCTTACTGCAACACTTTTAAAAGCTAGAACAGTTGGTTGTGATATTAATCCTAAATGCGAGAATGTTTTGGAAAGAAATAAAAAATTCTTTATAGGAATTGAAAAATTAAAAATTCCAATAATTATTGGTTCTATATTAGATGAAACTGTTATTGCGGGAATTAAAGAATCAAGTCCGGAAGGAAATGGGAAATTCGATATTGTTCATTCCTGGGGAGTTCTGCATCATACCGGTAAAATGTGGCAGGCAATTGATAATGCTGCAAATTTAGTTAATGAGAAAGGAATATTGATTATCGCCATTTATAATAAACATTGGTCTTCTTTTTTGTGGAAAATTATTAAATGGTTTTACAATATCTCACCAGGTTTTATAAAATGGCTGATAATAAAAATCTTTTATGTTATAATTGCCTTTGCAAAATTTCTAGTTACCGGAAATAATCCATTTACCACAAAACGAGGTATGAACTTTTATTATGATGTTATTGATTGGGTTGGTGGTTATCCCTATGAATATGCATCAAAAGAAGAAATCATAAATTACATGAAACTAAAAGGCTTCAATCTGATTAAATTTAATTCAGCCATAGTGCCAACCGGATGTCATGAATATATTTTAGAAAAAGTATAAAAAATGAAATTACTAGTTACCATTGATACCGAACCGGATTGTGATATACATTGGGCAAGAAGCTATCCATTAACTTTTACTTCAGTAACTAAAGGTATTCCTGAAATTTTAAGACCTATCTGGAACAAATATAATGTTAAACCTATCTATTTTGTATGTCCTCAGGTTGTTCAAAATGATGAATGTTGTGAAATATTAAAAAAAGAAATTCAGAATGGAGCTATTATTGGTACACACCTACATTCAGAATATATTGAACCTAATAAAACCGAATCTTTAGGTAAGCCTTCATACGAATTCCCTTGTTATGCACATTCCGGCGAGATTGAATATCAAAAAATTAAAAGCCTGACAGATTTAATTAAAAATAAATTATTTGTTAATCCGGAATGGTACCGTGCAGCGCGTTTTGGTGCAGATTTAGATACAATTAAATCTCTTAAAAAATTAGGCTATAAATACGATAGCTCGATCACACCACATATTAATTGGGAAAAAATTGGTGGTCCTGATCATAGTTCTGCTTTAGAACAACCATATTGGATAGATCAAAATAATTATTATAAAAATTCTTCCGAAAAAGAAAGTATAGGAATTTTAGAATTTCCAATTACAATTTCCGGTAAACGATTTGGCATATTTGGGAAATTATTAAATAAAAACTGGATATTTTACAATTGGATTCGCCCTTCTCACATGACTTTTTTTGAACAAAAATTATTAATTAATAAATTTATAAATAAATATAAGAACCCCGTATTAGTAATGATGTTTCATTCGCAGGAAATTATGATTAACAAAAGCCCTTTTGTAAGAAACACACTAATGCAAAAATTGTTTTTATTGCGGCTGGAAAATGTAATTAAATACTTTAATAATAGAATAAATGAAAAATTATAGAGAACGAATTTATCAATCCTATATAGAAAGTCAATTTGGAAGTGGACATGATATTGAAAAAATTAATTCTGATTACAAATTACATAGCCGCTACTTCAAAAAGAATTATCTAAAGTTTCTTCCTGAAAATAAAGAAGCAATGATACTTGATGCAGGATGCGGCTTAGGTCATTTTTTATTTTTTGCTAAAAAAAACGGATATAAAAATGTAAAAGGTATAGACATTTCAAAACAGTTGGTAGAATTATGCGTAAAGAATGGTTTGGAAGCCTATGAAACCGACCTTTTCTCTTTTTTAGAAGATAAAGCGCAATCATTTGACGTTATTATTTTTAATGATGTTATTGAACATTTAACAAAAGATGAAATTGTGACCATATTAGATCTAATGAATGCTGCATTAAAGGATGGAGGATGCATTATAATTAAAACACCAAATATGGCAAACCCTTTTACTGCTGCCGGTGGAAGATACATTGATTTTACACATGAAATTGGATTCACTGAAGCAAGTATGAAAGAAATCCTGTCTGTTACAAATTTTAAAAATGTAACTGTGATTGGTACAGATATTTATATTATTTATGAAAACCCCCTAAACTATCTTGCCAAACTATTTGCATATATTATTTCCAAATTTTTATATGTGATGAGTTATCTATTTGGTAGAAAAACATTAAAAATTTACGAAAAAGATATAATAGCAATTGGCTATAAGCGCGAAAGTAAATGAAGATAAACTATGAAAGATATAACCAACTAGATTCTCAGGCCTATGAAAAGACAACCCTGATGAGTGTATTAGTTGGCAAAGAGTGTGACAAAATCATATTTGATATAGTAAGTCAATTAAAAAATAAAAATATTTTAGAATTAGGATGTGGTACAGGCAGGTATACGAAAATGTATTTTCATAATAATAATGTAAAATGTATAGATATCAATCCACATTTGTTTACTTTAAAAAATGTACCGGTAATAAAAGGAAATGTTACGCAACTAAACCATCTTTTATCTAAAGAAGAAAGATTTGATTTTATAACCTCTTTCTGGATGACTGAATATTTAACGAAAGAAGAAATAACTAC
>JANLOW010000113.1:0-14758 GCA_031366785.1 Bacteroidota bacterium
AATGTATTTACTTTAATATTTAACTGGTAATACCAAATCAATTTATTCCCGGCGTAATGATTCAATGTCTAAATTCAATTAAACTGGTAAAAAATTATGTTAGTTTGTTAGCGCTTTATAAAAAATTTCAAGTCGCTTTCCGGCCGATTGGTTAGAATAATTTTCTTCTGCGAATTTACGTCCATTGATGCCGCTTTGTTTACATGTTTGCGGATTTTTAATGCAATGGCTGATTACTTTTATAAATTCTTCTGGAGTATCAGCAAAAAAAATGTTTTTCCCATTTTCAACAGGAATTCCTTCAGCACCAATCCTTGTCGAAATAATTGTTTTTCCTAATGCCATTCCCTGTATTATTTTCACGCGCATGCCACTACCTGAAAGTAATGGTACAATCATAATTTGCTTTTTCCTCATATATGAATGTGAATCTTCAATTTTTCCTTCACAAATTACATTCGGATAATTCGCATCTATGATTTCCTGTGGAAATAATCGGCCAGCTAAATATAATTTAAGAGAAGGAAGAATTGAATGTATTTTCGGCCAGCATTTTTTTAAAAACCATTCAACGGCTTCCCGGTTTGGCATCCAATCCATCGAACCTAGGTGGAAAAGAGCCATTTCCGTTTCTTCATTTTCATCGAAAAAATATTCTTTAAAATTCAGACTCACAGGAACAGTTATCATCGGACCTGTAAATGAAAGCTCTCTAAATGTAGTTTCATCAACAGATGTAATTGCTACAAGTGCATCAATATTTTTCAGAGTCTCTAATTCATATTTTCTCAAACGCTTTGAAAGGAGTTTTAGATAATTTTTTCGAAAAATATTATTTTCTTCCTTTGCAAGTCTTTCCCAGATAATGTGCTCAACATTATGAGCACGCAAAACAATTTTTGCTGTTGTGTTTTTTTTTAAACATTCAATATAAGGAGCTGTAAATAAAGTCTCCAATTGTACAATATCAAAGTTGTTTGCTCGTAAAACTTTCTCTAATTCTTTCTCAACTTCTTTGCTGAAAAACCTGATTATATTGTATGAATCAGACGTAAATAAATTATTAATTATTCCTTTAACACTTACCTTTGTATCAATAGCTACTGAATTAAAGTGAAGCGTGTTTCTTAATTCTTCCGGTAACATCAGTGCATTAACAAAATGTTTTTTAGTATTAAGCGCAAATTGATGTACTTCATTTCCTGCTTCAATCAATGCATGTGCAATATTCATCATTGCAATATTTCCTCCATCTATAGCAGGATAAGGTATACGATGACATATTTGTAGAATTTTCACTTTAGTTTGAGCGATATTAATTTAAGGAAATATTAAATGATAAGTTTATTCTCAGATCTCAATTTTTAAAATTGAATTAAGATTTTTTAAAAAATCTGTTTAAATACCTGGTGTATGTATCCTTATCAAAAAGTCCGCTATCTGTTGTTGCTTTATACGTAAGAAAAATTCCTATTGGTAAAAGAATAATAGAGGAAAGCCACATTCCTTTCCATGGTAAAATAACTCCTTCACGCGCAAATTTTTCTCCTGAAATCGATATTACATGATAAATTAAAAAGAAGATAATCGATACAACAACAGGTGTTCCTAAACCTCCTTTTTTAATAATAGCTCCCAACGGTGCTCCAATAAAAAATAGTATAAGGCAAGCAAAAGATAGTGTAAATTTTCTTTGCCATTCGATCTGGTGCTTTGCCAGACTTTTTGATTTTATCTCCATGTCCTGAACCATATCGTCAGTTATATTTTTCAGATTTCTGGCCGAATACGTTGCAGTAGAAATAATTAATTTTTGACGATCAGGCGGAAAATATTTTATAAAATCATTTTTCTTTGAAAGTGGAAAAAATGCAGTTTTAGTTTTGCCGGTATCGATATTTATCATTCCGGTCAGAACTTTATAAAATTCATTTTGTTTATCTTTTATTCTTTTCTCAAGAGAATCTGATGCAAAACTCAATTGCCGCAGATTCAACATTTGATAATTGTCTTTGAAGAGTTGTTCATTCGTTCGCGTCATTTTAAAAGAACTCAGATCAAAGCGTACAAGCTCTTCTTCAAACTCCGAACGCATCAATGGTCGAGATAATCTTCCCGGTTTGTTTTCTCGTTCTTCATAACTGGATCCTTTATTCAAATAGAGAATAAGGTAACGCTCGTCTTCAGACATAGCCATTTTTCCGCTTTCTGCTAAAATAAGTTTTGTATTTCCACGGTTTTCGGAATGATCATAAATCATTATATTCCTTAAGGTTTGACCATCCCTTTCTTTTTTTCCGACACGAATGGAATAACCATCTATCCCATTATAAAAAATTCCTTCCTTAATAAGTAAAGCCGGTTTTTGTTGTCTAACATCATACAAAAGCGCATTCATTTTAAGATTGGCTATCGGTAAAATATAATTGCTGAAATAAAATGCAGAACCACAAATCAGAAAAGCAGTAATTATCAGTGGCCGCATAATTCGTTGTAAAGAAACTCCTGCCGATTTACAAGCTGTAATTTCGAAATGTTCGGCCAGGTTACCGAATGTCATTAATGAAGATAACAATAGTGAAAGCGGCAACGCAAGTGGAACAAGCGTTACTGAAACATAAACCATAAGTTTAATGATAATAATCGTGTCAATTCCTTTGCCGACAAGATCATCAATGTATTTCCATAGAAACTGCATTAATAACACAAAAAGTGAAATTATAAAGGTAATGACCATTGGCCCGGCAAAAGCACGTAAAACAAGGAGAGTTAATTTCTTCACGTTATATTTGCAACATAAAAAATAAAGGTGCAAGTTACTAATTTCAATTTTAGTCAGGGAGAAGCTTCAGCTATTTGTGAACGTAATTTTTTTATACTTAAAAACAGCGCGACACAAAAAATTATAGACCTTTTTGCATTGCTCGAAAAGGAAATGAAGAATGAGTTGATGCTTTATCCTATTGATGTAAATGAATTAAATTCCTCTACCGGAAAAATTTTTCGAGGAGAGAATTACAGGTCTTTTCCTTACATTGTTTTGGATTACCCGCGTTTATTTTCGACGAATTCTATATTTGCTTTCCGTTCTATGTTTTGGTGGGGTCATGAATTCAGTTTTACCTTGCATCTGCAGGGCCAAGCTTTTGAAAAATACAAGAAATCACTAAATGAAAACTTTAGTCATTTGCCGGGAAAAGAAGTTTACTTTTGTGTTAACGACACACCCTGGCAATATAATTTCGACAAGGAAAACTATTTACCTCTTGAGGAAATAATCGACAGGAGGGAAGAGCTATTTACAAAGCCTTTTATAAAGATAACCCGTAAACTAAATGTAGATGAATACGCCAACGCATACGATTACGCTATTGAATCGTTTAAACTTTTTATTGGATTGCTAAAAAATAAGGACTAAAATCAAGAACCGATAATATGCATTAACGAGTGAATCTGGCTATTCCAAAGCATTGTATTTGCTTCTTTCTCGTCAGCTTCAGCAAAATCAGTAATGATTAAAGCCACGTCGCCAGTGATTTCATCCTGAATGATTTCAAACTGAAAATAAGACTCGTCCTTTTTATCGTCTGTTACCCATTTATAACGGATAAACTGATTGTCTTTTTTACTTACAATACGAGCTCGTTGTTCGGTACCATCCCAATGAAAGATGAAATCACCCTCACGAATAGTAACCTTATCTGCAAACCATTCTTCCAGGCTGCTGGCATTACTGAGGTAATTATAAAGGATCTTAGGGGATGACTTTATTTCGAATTCAACGGAGTATTTCTGACTCTTTTTTATTTTGATTTCTTGCTTCACGTTTTTAATATTAACTAAATTCTCATTTTCTAATTTGCTCAATATAGTGCTTTTTTTTCGATTGAAATACCAAAAAATGCTGTATGTTTTATTGAAAAATGGCAGGAAAGTGACTATAAAGTTGAATATGAATGCTGAACAAGGATTGAAATTGAAAAAAATAATTTAAGTATGAGTTTGAGTAACATAGTGAGTGAGCAGAAAGCTACGGTTCACTTCCTCTGTTCATATACGATGTAGTGCGTAGCGAGAGGGTAGTCCCTGCCTGCCTTGCATCGAGCAGGCTGGGAACCCCCGTCCGCCAGCTGGCGGATATGAAAGTAGAAAAGTCTGAGCAGAGCTCGAACCTTTTGAGGAGGGATCTTGAGAAATTTGTTAATTTTTAACCATATTTATTTTAAAAATATGTCTGAACCGCAAACTCAAACTGATTAATAAAAATCGCTTTCATCGGATTGATATTATTCTGCTCATAAAATATTAACATAGCTTTTTTATATTCGATAGAGTTTACCGTTCTAAAAGATAAAGGGCAGAAATTATTGTTTATAAAAATTGCGTTGCTAACAATCCTGGCAGTTCTTTTATTGCCATCTGAAAATGGCTGGATGTATGAAATCAAAACTAAAACCAATAGTGCTTTTGAAAAAATATTTTCCTTGTTGTTTATTACATTACACATGTCTTCCAATGCTTCTTTAATTTGAAATTCATTGTCAAGTGGTTTATAGTTTGTACCGGAAATGCCAACAACGTGTTTCCTGATATTTCTATCAACATTTAAATTTTTTATCAGAATACTATGTATATTTTCTATTGTTGAAACTGATAAGGGATTCGCATAATTTGGATGAGCAATAATAAAATCCAATACTTCCTTATGATTTAGCAACATCGATGCTTCATCTTTTGTTTTTCCAGCGGCAGTTTCTTTTTCCTTTATTAATCGTTCCGTTTCAAGCAATGAATAAGTGTTCCCTTCAATTTGTGAAGACTTCCAACTTAAATCAATAGCTAATCTTTCCAATGCTTTATTATATTCGTTTTTTGTAAGCCGGGATGATTTTGTTTTATATTGTTTTTGTAATTCCGTAAGATGATTTAGTTCCCTTTCAGTAAAAATAGAAACACCGGCCAACGTTTCTTTGATCAAAGAGTAATTAAAACTGTTTCGGATTTTCCTTTCATCTATTTCCTTTTGGAAATACTGTTCCACATCAATTGTTCTTATCAGATTAAAAGCAGGACTAATATTATATTTCGTCCCTTTCCCTTTCCCAGAACTTACGATTAGATTTTCTGAAAGTAGATTTTGCAGGATCCTTTTTACAGTTGCATATCCCCATTCTTCATTAATACCTTCATGAATTTCTTTTGATGAACGAGAAGGATTCTTTTTGATGAAACTCAATATTAAGTTTCTTCTGTCATTAATTGATTTTACCATTTTATTATTTAAAGCTCACTAATTTTAAATATATGGCTCAAATATAGTCAATAATGAGCTCTATTAGATAATAATTTGAGCCATATTTTTTAAAGCTCATTATTGATACATTTATAGCTCAAAATGGTTCAAATTTGAGCCATATTCAGGGAAAAAATGAATCAGAAAAAATATCCCTCTCAAAATCCACTAAATTTAGACTATAGTAGAAATTTAAATTTTTACGGGTTTCTAGCAATTCAAATAATGGAAAGTTATCCATTACGCTGGATAATGCTATTAAGATTACCCGCGATGAAATGTCAATTCAATTAATAAATTTTCTTAAAGAAGAATTGAATTTTATTAACACTGAATTTAAATCAAAAAGAAAATTGGAAAGAACACATTTGAGACAGAACATTATTATAAATTTGTTCCGGAATCAGGTGGTCACATTGTCCGGAATCTCCAATAATATGTTGAATTTATGAAATTCGAATTAACAGCTTAACAAAATATTTAAAAATGTATGAAAAAATATTTATTAATAATATTCTTATTTTTTTGTGATAGATGTTTTGCCCAGATAACATTTATAAAAGAGTATCCAATTGGAAATGTTTCAGGAATCGGATATTCTATTGATACTACTTCTGATAATAATTTTATTTTAAGTGGGCAGTCATTTTATCCCAGACCTACACTTATGAAATTAAATTCTCTGGGAAATATTCTTTGGGCGAAGCATTATGAATTAAGTTCTTCAGGCAACATTAAAGCGCACCAGACATACGATGGCGGATATATATTATCAGGCGGAGGTATTAATTCTCGTTTTGGCCTGGCAAAAACAGACTCTATTGGAAGTGTTCTATGGGAAAAATCTTACCAAGCTTCAAGCTATGATCTTTTTTTTGATTTAAAACAGACTAATGATAGCGGTTTTATTTTGTGTGGAACTACCGGAACCCCTTTTGTCGATCTGGATTTATATATCGTCAAAACAAATTCTATTGGAGATACATTATGAACAAGAATTTTTGGTACTCCCGGTTATGATTATGCAACTTCAATTACAGAGACAACGGATTCGTTTTGTACTCACGGGAATTGTACCATCTGAACCGTTGGGCTTGTTAAGCTTACTCTTATTAAAGTTGAATAGCAATGGAGATACCGTATGGTCAAAATCCTATTGTGATCCTGGTATTTTTGCGAGATCCATACGACAAACGAGGGATTCTGGTTTAATTATTTGTGGAAACGGAGGAGCAAATGCTCTTGGGTACTCAGGTGCAATAATAAAAACAGACAGAGATGGAAATATAATTTGGTCAAAAGAATATGATGAATTTTATGATGAATGGTTTTATGATATTCTAGAAACAACAGATGGTGGTTTCGTTGTTACCGGTAGTACGGAAAGCTTTAGCCCTGATCGGGATATCTTGTGTATGAAAACCGATAATGCAGGTAATCCACTTTGGTCTTGTATTTATTCACATGCAGGGTTAGATGAAGCATATTCCGTGTGTAGTTCAAAGGATGGTTATTTTATTGCCGGGACCTTAGATGCTCCACTTCCAATTGTCGAGAATACAGTGTTAATTAAGATTGATAGTTTGGGAAATGGTTGCTCAATGACTCCGGTAGATCTGCCTCAATTTGATATACCCAGGAAAAATTCAACATTTACTCCAACTACACACTTTCATACAACAGTATATTCACAAAGCTCAAATTTCGATACGGCTATTAGTGTTAACGAGATCTGCTTAACTGTCTCAAATAATGAAATTGAAAGTCAGAATTTACAAGTAACAATTTATCCGAATCCCTTTAACAATAATTTGAATATTAAAAATAATTATGAGGGTCAAACAGAAATTATTCTATTTGATATTACTGGAAGAAAACTTTATCAAAATAAATTTACAAATTCAATAACAATAAATACAGAGCAAATTGAAAAAGGAATTTACGTTTTTGAATTGAAAAATAAAGTTCGGGGTTTAATAAACGGGAAGGTTGTTAAAGAATAATTTGATGAAACTATAAATTTGATCAGGTATAAAAGTTAACAAAACAGAATTAAAATTCACTGAGTGAAATATTAAAGGTAGTGTAAAGAACTTTGTGTAAACCTCATTTTTTCTAATACTATTCTATCCAAAAAATGATTACAACAATGTTTATTACATCTTCCTAATTTCAAATTTGATTGTCTTTTAATAAAAATAGAATTTGATTTAATTAATTAAAAAGTAGAAATAAATATTAATAATAGCTATTATTTGTATCAAAAACTGTAACCACTTTTAAACAAAAAATCCCGAAAATATTGATTTTCAAGATTTTAATTCTTTACTAAGTAGCGAGAGGGGGAGTCGAACCCCCGACCTCAGGGTTATGAATCCTGCGCTCTAACCATCTGAGCTACCTCGCCATTTATTTATATTTTTTTCAATCTTTTTAATTTGAAACAAAACCCCCGTCCGCCCCCTGGCGGATATGAATCCTGCGCTCTAATCTCCCGATGATTATCGGGATGAGCTACCTCGCCAAATAAAAAGGCATAAATATCCGATCTATAGAAAAAATATTATCTTCTTATAAATCATTTTCTGCAAAATATTTTTCAAACGAAAGCAATTAATAATTGACTATTCAAAACTGTCAACATGCATCCTGAAAAAACATTTGCTTTCAGAATCATAATTAGTAACGATTGTGTTTGAAAAAAACCCCGGAAAAAACCAGGGTTTTAAATTTTTCTAGCTAGGAGTATCTGTCTTTTTCAAATCCTGGATAGCATCCCGCATTTCCTGGCAAGCTCGTTTTACATCCTGAAGACCTTTACGAACGCGTGTTCCAGCGGCAGCATTACCTTTCTCAGAGAATTTAATTACATCTTCTTCGATAGCAGCTAAAATTTGTTTAATTTTTTCGTATTCTTTCATTTTGAGTGGGTTTTAGTTT
The DNA here is from genome assembly GCA_031366785.1 of Bacteroidota bacterium. Lineage (GTDB taxonomy): Bacteria > Bacteroidota > Bacteroidia > AKYH767-A > 2013-40CM-41-45 > JADKIH01. The sequence goes on from JANLOW010000113.1 coordinate 8,234, forward strand.
ATTTGGTTGTGTTATTTGGGGGTTTAATATTTAAGTAAGTTAAAATGCTGCAATTTTATCAGACATATATTCGCCTGCTTTTAGTTTTACATATGCTTTTGTGAAAGCATCAATGGTATATTCAACATCTTTTATAGTATGAACCGCCGTTGGAATAAGTCGAAGAATAATTACTCCTTTCGGAACTACAGGATATACAACCATAGAACAGAAAATATCATAATTTTCCCGCATGTCATAAATTAGATTCGTCGCTTCACCAATTGTGCCCGACATATAAACAGGAGTTACCGGTGATTGCGTTTTTCCAATTTCAAAACCTGCTTTTTTCAAACCACTCTGTAAAGCATTTACCACTTTCCAAAGATTATCTTTTAACTCAGGATGACTACGTAACAGTTCAAGTCGTTTCAAAGCTCCAATTACAAAAGCAGAAGGTAACGTTTTTGCAAAAATCTGTGAACGCATATTGTAACGGAGATACTCTACTACATCTTCGCGGCTCGAAATAAAACCTCCTACCATAGCCATACTTTTTGCAAATGTGCTGAAATAAATATCAATCTGATCCTGCACACCTTGTTCTTCTCCTGTACCAGCTCCCGTTTTTCCCATCGTTCCGAATCCATGTGCATCATCAACAAACAAACGGAAATCAAATCGTTCTTTTAGTTTTACAATGTCCTTCAATCGACCCATATCACCACTCATACCAAATATACCTTCTGTAATCACTAAAATAGAACCACCAGATTCATTAACTATTCTTTTAGCTCGTTCTAATTGCTTTTCACAATTTATTATATCATTATGAGGGAATACAAAACGTTTACCCATGTGTAAACGAACTCCATCAATAATACATGCATGACTTTCACTGTCGTAAACAATTACATCATGACGATCTACCAGACAATCTATCGCCGAAACCATTCCCTGGTAACCGTAATTCAATAAGATAGTATCCTCTTGTCCCATGAAATCGGAAATTTCATTTTCCAATTTTTCATGATGATTGGTATTCCCCGACATCATTCTTGCACCCATTGGAGACGCTAAACCATATTTCGCTGCGCCTTCTGAATCTGCTTTCCGAACTTCAGGATGATTGGCAAGACCGAGATAATTGTTCAAACTCCAAACAAGTCTTTCTTTTCCTCTGAATATCATTCGACTTCCAATTTCTCCTTCTAATTTCGGAAATGTAAAATATCCATGAGTATCCTTAGCGTGTTGACCAATTGGGCCGCGATTATTTTTTATTTTTTCAAATAAATCCACCTTTGTCTTTGCTTTAAATATTTATATTACTCTGATTTAATATCGTTTTGATTAAAAAATAGAAGCTGGTTTTTGGCTCAATTTTTCATCAGATGGGGGCAAAAGTAATTATTTTGAAATAAAATGCAAGCATAAGTTTCATTTTGACCCTCCGATAATCAACAAATAAGAACACTTATCCTGAAATTATCATTTTGCTTGGGTATGGTTGAAATATCATTAAAAAATCCCATTTTTGCCACCCTTAATAAAATAAAAGAAAAATGAAAAGAATTCTGTTTTTAGTATTGGTTATTATTAATTTTGAAAGCTATTCACAAAATATTCAACTTCAAGCTAATATGAGTTATGGTACTACTGCTTTGGCAAATATTTGCGGTTTTGTAGATAGTTTAGGAAATGAATATGCCTTGGTTGGTACTTCTCTCGGACTTGATGTTGTTGATGTTACTGTTCCTGCAACTCCTGTAATAAAGTTTACAATTCCGGGTCCTACTTCCGAATGGCGTGAAGTAAAAACGTATCGTAAATATGCTTATGTGACCACAGAAGATGGTGACAGCGGACTTACGGTTATCGATTTAAGTCATTTACCCGACACTCTTTATTATAAACAATATATAGGAGATGGAGTAATTAATAATCAATTAGCTACGATCCATTCTCTTCATTGTGATACAGCAAAAGGGTTTTTATATTTATACGGAAGCAATATTGGTTCGGGTAATTCATTATTCATCAATCTCGCTGATCCCTGGAATCCTGTTTATTCAGGCTCATATAGTTTTCCTTCAGGTGGATCTGCCGCTTATGTTCATGATGGATATGTTCTAAACGATACCATGTATGAAGCTCATATATATCCCGGATTTTTCGCAGTCGTTGATGTAAGAGATAAAATGAATCCTGTATTGCTTGCCACTCAAACAACACCAACGGCTTTTGTTCACAATACATGGTTATCCGACGATCACCATACTTTATTTACCACCGATGAAAACAGCGGGTCTTTTTTAACGGCTTATGATATTTCTGATCTCGCTAACATCAAAGAACTTTCCCGTTTTCAAACCGCTCCGGGATCCGGCGCCATAGTACACAATACACATATCTTAAATGATTTTGCAATCACTTCCTGGTATAAAGAAGGCGTAGTTATTGTCGATGAGGCACGTCCGCGAAATCCTATCGAAGTTGGTCACTATGATACGTATCCTTCAGGAAGTGGTAATGGCTTTAACGGTTGTTGGGGAGTTTATCCATTTCTTCCATCAGGAACTATTGTAGCTTCCGATATTGATAATGGCCTTTTTGTTTTTACCCCTACTTATGTAAGAGGTTGTTACCTGGAAGGAACTGTGAGCGACAGCATTTCTTTATCACTTTTAAATGGTGCGCAAATAGAAATATTGTCTACTTCAATTATTAAATCATCGGATGTAGCCGGAGAATTTCGAACAGGCACCGCTGTTGCCGGTTCCTACGATATCAGAGTTTCTAGACCCGGATACTTTACAAAAATAATTACCAATGTTCAATTAACAAATGGTGTATTAACATCATTAAATATTTTACTTGCACCTCTGGAAACGTTTGTTTTTTCAGGAACTGTGACTGATAGCACCAACGGTCAATTTATTGCTGATGCAAATGTTATCTTAGAAGGAAACGGTTTATTATATAAATCAACTGCCAATGGAAACGGTTTATTTTCTTTTCCCGGTGTTGTGCCAGGTACTTATTCGATGTCTGCCGGCAAATGGGGTTATCGTACATTATGTTCTTCCATAAATCTTACCATTGGAAATTCATTATCGACAATTCTTTCTCGCGGTTATTATGATGATTTCACTTTTGATTTTGGCTGGACAGTAAATGGTTCCTCACATAATGCCTGGGAGCGTGCAGATCCGATTGGAACGTATGATAATTCATCAAATGAAATAAATCCTGAAAATGATGTCACATCCGATTGTGGTACTTTTTGTTTTGTAACCGATAATGGAATAGGCCCGTTCAATATTCATGATGTTGATAACGGGAATACTATTTTGAATTCGCCCATTTTTGATGCAAGCATTTATTTGAACCCCACAATTAATTATTACCGACGATTTATTGATGTGCTTGGTTTCGGACAACCGAATGATACTATGACAATCCGTTTATCTAATGGAATAACATCCGTTACCGTTGAAGCTATTAATGCTTCAGATGTTCAGAATGGAAATTGGGTTGCATTTACTTATCCTATTGCTTCATTAATAACACCAACAGCAAACATGCAGCTGAGTATTGAAGTTGCAGATTATAATCCGGGCAATATCGTAGAGGGAGCGTTTGATCAATTTGAAATCACCGGTCAGTTAATCAATAAAGTAAATCAGATTTCAGAAATAAGTTCAGCTCTTTCTGCCTATCCCAACCCATTTAACAATGATGTAATAATCAATTATAAATTAGAATCTTATAATACTTCGTCTGTAATTTCTGTTAAAGATATTCTTGGAAAAACCATTTATACAGAAAAGCTGTCGCAATCATCCGGACAATTGAAGTTGGGAAAAAATCTAAGGCCGGGAATTTATCTAATAGTCCTTGAAAACGATCAGTCAACCACCTTCAAAAAAATTATTAAAGAATAATAACATTCGTTAAACGTTAATGAACTAACGTTCAACGAATTTTCTTATCTTTGCCCACTGATGAAAACCCGTCTTTTTAGCTTATTTTGCCTGTTTTTGTTGATTACTTCATGCAGTAACTATACGCGTATTCAAAAAGGGCATGACATGGATGCTAAACTTGACCTGGCCATTAAATTATACGACAATGGTGATTATTATAAGGCTTTACCATTACTGGAAGAATTAATTACCGTTTTCAGAGGCACTAAAAAAGCAGAGAAAACATATTATTATTATTCTTATACCAACTACAAACTCGGAGATTATGAATCAGCCGCATACGATTTTGAGAATTTTTCAAAAACATTTCCAAGTAGTGAATTGAGCGAAGAGTGTGCTTTCATGCATGCCTATTGCTTTTATCAGGATTCACCGGAATATTCACTTGATCAGACAAATACTATTAAAGCCATTAATAAACTGCAATTATTTACCGATCGTTATCCGCACTCTTCAAAGCTTGATCAATGCAATATGCTAATAGACCAACTTCGTGGAAAACTGGAACTTAAAAGCTACGATAATGCAAGAATGTATTATGAAATGGATTCATATAAAGCAGCTATCACATCGTATAAAATTTTATTGCATGACTTCCCTTCAACAAATTTCAGAGAAGATGTTCTTTTCAAAATTGTAAAAGCTACTTTTTTACTTGCAGAAAATAGTATTGAAGAAAAGAAAGCTGAAAGATATAATGAAACAATAGTGGCACATTCAGAGTTTGTACATGAATTTCCAAAAAGCAGAAACCGTGAGAAAGCGGACGATATACTTGCTTCAGCCCAAAAAAAATTAGAAAAAATAAGTGCACGAATTTCACAACAGAATTCCCAAAACTAATATAAGCCATGAATTACAAATCAGAAGCAACCACAACAGTAACACGTAATATTCCGGACTTTGATAAAAAGACCGAGAATATTTATGAATCTCTTGTTGTAATTTCAAAAAGAGCCAATCAGATTGCCAGCGAAATGAAGGATGAATTAAATTCAAAACTTTCTGAATTCAATTCTTCTACTGACAACCTCGAGGAGATTTTTGAAAACCGTGAACAAATTGAAATCTCTAAATACTACGAACGACTTCCAAAACCTACATTAATCGCTGTGCAGGAATTTACGGAGAACAAAATTTATTTCCGTAATCCTACTATGGATAAGGTCGAAGACCAATAATTAAAGATGAAATAACTTTGAAAGAATCCAGGACTTCATCGTTTTGGATTTTTTCATTTCTATAAAAAAATAAAATGCGGGGTAAAAGAATTCTTCTGGCAATTACAGGAAGCATTGCTGCTTATAAATCTGCCATTCTTATTCGACTGCTTATAAAAGCAGGTGCCGAAGTAAGAGTTCTTATGACTGAATCAGCAAAAGATTTCATTACTCCACTTACATTATCCGTACTTTCCAGGCAACCGGTAATTTCTTCTTCACATAATCCCGAAACAGGAGAATGGAACAATCATGTAGAAGCCGGCTTATGGGCTGATGTATTTATTGTTGCTCCCGCCTCAGCAAACACAATTGCTAAAATGGCTTGCGGTATTGCAGATAATCATCTTCTTACTTGTTACCTTTCTGCACGTTGTCCAGTATTTATTGCTCCTGCAATGGATTTGGATATGTATAATCATCCTTCCGTAAAAGCAAATCTCCAAAAACTTTCTACTTATATAAATCATCACATTATTTCTGTAACGGATGGTGAGCTGGCAAGCGGATTAACCGGAGAGGGCAGGATGGAAGAGCCTGAAAAAATCTTTGCTATTCTTGAAGATTTTTTTTTCAAAAATTTACCATTACGTGGAATGAAAGCGCTTGTTACAGCCGGACCAACCTATGAAGATATCGATCCTGTGCGTTTCATCGGAAACCGTTCTTCAGGAAAAATGGGGTTCGCAATTGCCGAAGAACTTTCAAAACGCGGTGCTACTGTCAAGCTTATTACAGGCCCTAGCAATCTTTCTTTAAAAGATAATTCAATAGAACGCACCAATGTTAAATCGACCGAAGAAATGTATTCGGCATGTATGAAAAATTTCGGTGAAATGAATATCATTGTAATGTCTGCCGCCGTAGCTGATTATAAACCCGGCGAACCGTCTCCTGAAAAAATTTCCAAAAAAAATAATCCCTTGTCTTTGTCGTTAATACCTACAACCGATATTTTAAAAAGTATGGGTGATAAGAAAAAAGCAAACCAGTTTCTTGTTGGTTTTGCTTTGGAGACAACCGATGAATTAAAGCACGCAAAAGAAAAACTGCAAAAGAAAAACCTAGACATCATCGTTCTTAATTCTCTCAACGATGAAGGTGCGGGTTTTGAAACAAATACTAATAAAGTTACAATTATTGAGCGATCGGGCAAGGAACATTCCTACGATAAAAAACCGAAAGACGAAGTTGCTCGCGATCTTATTGATGTACTAATGACGACCATTAAAAAATAATACATGTTCAGATTTATTTTAACTAGTTTAAGTATTCTGATTTATTGTACAATCGGTTATTCTCAAGAACTAAATTGTCAGGTTTCAATTCTTACGCCT
>JANLOW010000129.1:0-2706 GCA_031366785.1 Bacteroidota bacterium
ATTGTTTAAGGCTTCTTTAAATATCAGGTAAAAGTTTTTTCGTGTTTGCATTGGCAATTTTAATTCATTTAAATTATCATCAGCATCAAATGTATATTCAATTTTTTTTGCTTTCATTAACTGATGAGTGAGCGAACGCATCCGAAATATTATTTTCTCGAATGAATCGTTTTCGGGATTTATCGTCCATACAATGTCGCTCATTGCATCCATTACTTTTCGTGAACTTTCACCAATTAAATCCAATTCAGGAATTTTTTCTGTTGATTTATTTTTTGCCACCTGGCTGTAGATTGAAATACTGTTTAATGTACTGCCTATATCATCATGCAAATCACCTGATATTCTATTTCTGATGTTTTGTACTTTCAAAATTTGTTGCAATCGAAACCTGTATACGCTATAAACTGCAGCTACCACTACCGATATCACAGCCAATCGAAACCACCATTTTTCCCAAAAAGGCGGGGTGATTACTAATTTTAATGTTGTGGGTGTTTCATTCCACATTCCATCGTTATTGCTCCCTTTTACTTTAAAAATATATTCACCCGCATCAAGGTTCGTATAATTTGCAAATCGTTTCGAAGCATCTGTATAAATCCAGTTCTTATCGAAACCTTCCAGCATGTATGCATAATGATTATTTTCAGGATGTACAAAACTTAATGCAGCAAATGTGAATGAAAAAACATTTTCCTTATAACTAAGAATTATTTCCTTTGTCGTTTCAATAGATGTATGAAGAAACTTATTTGTATCAGAAGGAAAAACTTCTTTATTGAAAAGAGAAAAACCCGTAATGTAAACCGGAGGAATAAAAGTGTTATCCTTTAAACTATCCGGATGAAAAGATACGAGTCCTGTACATGATAACATTCCGATTAAAATTGTGCCATCTCTCACCTGAAGATATGAATTCCACGAACATTCATTGCCGGGTAATCCATCATTCAAATTGTACGTTCGGCAAACGGGTTTATCATTTACATCAAATAAATTTTGGGGAGGCGTAAATCGGCATAACCCATTATTTGTTGCAAGCCACAATTTTCCGTGGATATCCTTACTTGCCGACCAAACTAAATTACTTGGCAATCCATCATCTATTGTAAATTTTCTTTTATTACCATTGATCAAATCCAACAGATATAATCCGTTACCCATTGTTCCGCTCCAAATTGTATTTTTATTTTCAATAACAGCACAAAGAAAATTACCCTTATTCCATAAATCTAAATTTTTGTTTTCATCTTTAAACGGCACATTAATTATTTTATCTTCCACCGGATTATAATATGATATACTGGTTCCAATCAGCCATTTTTTTTCATCATTTAAATTTAAAATACGGGAGATACTGTTATTATATGAAACATCCTCTTCTTTAGATTTTACAGTATACGTTTTGAATTTATTCGTAACTGTATTAAATGAGCACAAACCTTCCCATCCTCCAAACCATATTAACCCTTTCTCATCCTGGTATCCATCATAAATACCCGCCACGCCAAGCGAATCGGCAGAATGCTTTTCATTGTAATTATAAATTACCGGTTTTTTTGATTTTTCATTATAAGAAATTAGTTTTTGTTCATTTATTCCTATCCAATACGTACCATCCTTATCCTGAAAAATAAATTTTACATCACTGATCGCTAATAATTTATTTATAGCTGGATGAGGTTGATAAAGTTTAAAGGTTTCTGTAGCGGGATCAAAAATATTTAATCCGTGCAGAGTGCCGATAAAAATTACACCGGCATTATCCTGATAAATATATTCAATCATATTGTTACTAAGTGAATTTTTATTTTCAGGCTCGTGTTGAAGAAGTTTAAATTTCTCAGGAACAAGATTAAGTGCATTCACTTTTAAACTTTGATAAACCCAGATTTTACCTGACTTATCGTAGTATACATAAAATGGATAAAGGTTTATTGAATTCGTACTAACATCATCATTAATCGTATAATGGGAAAATATTTTTGTGGACTGATCAAAAACATTGAGCACACCGTTAAGTGTAGTAATCCAAAGTTTGTTATCAGGACTTTCAGTCAAATTGAACACACTGTCGTTGCTTATCGAATACGGATTATTTACATCATGATGATAGGTGGTCATTTTTTCAGAAGCAGGATCAAACATTTTTAAACCTTCATAGGAGCAAATCCACAAATTATTTTTATGATCTTTATATATATATGGAACAGCTTCTTCTTTTATATTTTTGGATGATGAAGTAGTAAAATGTTTACAATTGCCGTTAGTTATTTCCATAATTTCAAAACCACCGTGGACAGAAATATACAATTGATTTTTACCTGCACTGCAAATATTTCCGACATCATTATTTGAAATAGAAAAAGCATCCGTTGAAGAATGTTTATATACCACTGACTTGTTTGTAGTCGGATCAAAATGATAAAGTCCGTCACTGGATAACCAAAGTGTATTTCTTTCATCAACAAAAATATTAGTAATAAATGCTGATGGCAGAATATTTTTAAAATATGGTTTGCCGGAATATTGCCTAAATTTTCCTGTCACAGGATTGTATGAACTTAGCCCCTGTGATGCAGAACCTGAAATCCAGATTATGCCATTTGTATCTTCGGCTAATGCCATTTGCCAATACCTGCCGACAGAATTAGTATCATCAGGATTAAACCTGAATGTTTTTATTTCATAACCATCGTACCG
>JANLOW010000143.1:0-13979 GCA_031366785.1 Bacteroidota bacterium
ATGGAGTTTCGGTGATGGCTCGACATCCAATCAGATGAATCCATCTCATGTTTATTCATCAGAAGGAAATTATACTGTTAGTTTAACTATTTCTGACAATAGCGGTTGCATACAAACATTTTTTGTAAACTCAACAATAAAAGTTAAACTGCCAATTGCGAATTTTTCTTCTTCAGGATTACGACAAGCGTGTAACGAAACAGATATTCAATTTATAAATAATTCTCAAAATTCAAATACTTTTTTGTGGGATTTAGGAGATGGAAATACATCTGCTTTAATAAATCCATTTCATTCATATAAGCAAGCTGGTGTTTACGATGTAACACTTACTGTTTATAGTGGTGCATGTCGCAATACTTATCAGATGCCTCAATATGTTCGCGTAGACACGGCTCATGCAGAATTTGTTTATACAACAAACCAAACTTGTGTTCCAGTTACAATAACATTTCAGGATCTTAGCATTAATCCCGTTTCATGGCATTGGGATTTTGGTCTTGGAGATACCTCAAATCTTCAAAATCCCTCCTATACTTATAGTACTTATCCTTGCTGTTATCCTTTTCTTACTATAACAGATATCCATGGATGTTCAGACTATTATTATATGTCAAGCCCTCCCGTCGCAGAAGCAGCTATTGCAACTTCATCAGATTCAGGATGCTTTCCTTTCAAAGTACAGTTCATCAGCGGTGGTGGAATTTTTATTAATCAATGGTATTGGGACTTTGGTGATGGCACAACTTCAAATCAACAAAATCCATCCCACACGTATACAGAACCAGGAACCTATGATATAATGCTTGTTGTGAAATCACTTTGGTCTGTTGAATGTAATGACACATTAATAATTCCGAAAAAAATTAAAGTCCGCCAGCCACACGCAGACTTTTATAGTACTGATCTTTCTGCATGTGCTCCGTCGCTTGTTAATTTTCATGACTTATCGGTAGATGCTGATAATTATCTCTGGGATTTTGGAGATGGAACAACATCGACGAATGTAAATCCATCGCATATTTATAATACACCGGGAAATTTTAATGTTAAACTTGTTACTTACAGCAGTCTTGGTTGTTCTGATTCAATTTTATATGAACACTACATTCAGGTACTCGGACCGATAGCTAATTTTTCCACTTCGGCTACCGAAGGATGTTCACCATTTAAAATAGAATTCACGGATCATTCCATAAATGCAATGAGTCATAGCTGGAATTTTGGAGATGGATATTCGGATTTTAGTACAAATGCTACACATACATTCAATGATTCGGGTTCATTTAATATTTCTTTAGTAACAACAGATACTTCCGGATGCACTTCATTTTATGAATATCCGCAACAAATACTAATACATCCTTCTCCTCAATCATCTTTTACATCCGACAGCATTACCGGTTGTCAGCCTTTCACTGCTAATTTTACAAACTCATCATTCAATTACCAAAATATCTTATGGAATTTTGGTGATGGCTCCACTTCGACCGACTTTACTCCCATACATGAATATACTTCATCAGGAATTTTTAATGTTTCACTGATAGCATACAATCAATTTGGGTGCAATGACACTTCATTTTTAAATCAGCCTCTGGAGGTTTATAAAACACCGCTTCCTTCTTTCACAGTGAATGATATTACAGGATGTGCACCTTTGCATGTTGCTTTTATAAATAATTCAACAAATCTGGAGGGGCCACAATATCTTTGGGATTTTGGAAATGGAAATACTTCAACCGCAGCAAATCCATATTTCGATTACACACAACAGGGATCGTATACCGTCGGACTTACAATTACCAATGCAAATGGCTGTACTTCCACATTAAATATTCCGGCTTTGTTTCACATTCCTGATAGCCTTCCGCCGAATGAAACTAAAATATTAAGTGTCTCTGTTCTTTCAAATACTTCTGTTAAAATAATTTGGGAAAACAATCCTGCTATTGATTTGGCCGCTTATGTAATTTACAGGAATGATCCGATGATGAATATTTTCCGGCCAATATATACAATAACAAATATCGACAATACAAACTTTTCTCTGACTGCAGAATACACAGATAATGGATTAAATACATTACAAAATACATATACCTATAAAGTACAAGCCATCGACACATGTGGTAATGCAATTCCCCTCGAACGACTAGCAAGCCATACAACGATAAACATTTCTTCCATACGTTCAGGAGAAAATATTTTTGTTAACTGGACACCCTATGGCGGTTGTGCAGTAAGCAGCTATCAACTTTACCGATCAGCGCCCGGCGAACAATTTACATTTTTAGCAACATTGCCGCCGGATACTCTTAATTATTTAGATACAACTTTTACTTGCCCGATTCCATACTCTTATAAAGTTATTGCAACTGATTTATGCGGTAATACATATACCTCATTCAGCGATACATCAATTACAATTCCATTGAATGTTCTGCAAGGTCAGGTAGTTGATGTTATACGATCCACTGTGGTAGAGAATTTGTCGGTACTATCCGAATGGAAACAACCGTTAATACATCCGGAAAAAGTAGCACAATTTGATATTTACAGGTCGACGGATAATTCAAATTTTTATTTTCTGGAAAGCGTTCCCTCGGTACAAACTGATTATATGGATTATAATGTAGATGTACAGAGTGAACATTACTATTATAAAATTCTTGTCGTTAATACATGCGATATTGACGAAGATTTAAGTGGTTTAACATCAACGATAATATTAAAAGGTGAAATGGACGAGGGTCGTCAGGTGCTATTGACCTGGTCACCTTATGAAGGTTGGGAAAATGGGGTTGAATATTATATTATAGAACGCATGGATGAAAATGGTAATTGGCAGTTACTGAAACAGGTTGATGGCAATGTTTTAAAATACAAACACCAGGAATAATTAAATGTTCTTTTAATAATCAAATTATCTTTCTAATAGTCTTGCAATAACAATATGACACTTTTTATAATCATTCGTATAATTTACGAAGCATATTTTCGTTTCCCGCATTTTAAAATTATAAAAGCGGGTATGCGGAAATGGATTAATAAAAGTTCTGATGAATTAATCTCCTATCAAATCGAATTAAAAACAAAAAAAGCATCAACAGAACTTGTATTTGAAGAACTTTGGATCAATGAAAAAAAATACAAATTTCATCTAAGTCGAGAAAACAGAAAAATTGCCGGAAGTTTCGAAGAAAAAGAAATACTGAAGCTCAATATAATTTCCGAATTAAAAAATGAAAATTTGGCATTGACACCGGCAAAATCTTCAAAAGGAATATTGTTGCTTAGTTATACTTTCCGTAATAAAATAAAATATATCAAATTTAAAAAGTTTTGCAGTATTGATGATCTCAGGTTGTGCGGATACCCGGGATGAGGTATTTATTAATGGAATCATCGGTCTACGTTTAATATTTGCATGGTTTATAGTTATGAATTTGGCATCAATTTTTTAGTCACTTCTTCAAAAATAACAATTCGTTAATCGGCATTCGATATTCTTTTTTCAACTTCAGCTCGCTGGGTAAAGACTTAAGCGCGAATCTTGCATTTTAATGTTTGGGTAAACTAAAATTGTTCTCAAGTTAAAAATATTAATTAAAAATAGTTCTAATTTAAATTTAAAAAACTATTTTTAAATATATTTTTGAAACAATAAAGATGAAAAACAAATTACTGTCCTGTATTCTACTTTTCACAACTGCTTTCATTTTTTACGGCAATAGTATTTCTAATAAATTTGCTTTAGATGATTTGATTGTAATCACTGGAAATAATTTTACATTAAAAGGCTTTGATGGATTAAAAGATATCTTCACGCATGATGCTTTTATTGGTGCATACGGCAAGGCTTTGAATCTAAGCGGCGGGCGTTATCGCCCTTTATCAATAGCATCGTTTGCAATTGAGAAAGAAATATTTGGATATAAATCAGAAGTATTTCACTTTTTCAATGTATTATTTTTTGCAGTAACAGTTGTTATGATGTTTCTTTTGCTTGTCAAACTAATTCCATCAAACCATGGTTCAGGTAGTAAATTTAATTACGCCCTTCCCTTTCTTTCAGCATTACTTTTCGCCGTTCTTCCAATACATTCAGAAGTTGTGGCTAACATAAAAAGTCGTGATGAAATTTTTGCATTGTTATTCTGTATTATCACTTTTTACCTTTTAGTAGCTAAATCGGAAAAAATAATTGACACTAAAGTTAATCTTAAATCAAATAAAAAAAACAATCCGCAAATTATAGCCAAAGTACAAAATTCAAGTTTAGTAGCTAGTGGAATTATTTTTTTTCTTGCACTTTTATCGAAGGAAAACGCAATCTCTTTTCTTGTATTAATTCCTTTTGGGTTAAGAATATTTACAAATGAATCTATAAAAAATATTTTAATAAAAACAATTCCATTGGCTGTAGTAGTCGTCATTTATATAATAATGCGTACATATTTTGCAGGCTTCATAGGTGATAGAGATACTACTGACATTATGGACGACCCTTATCTTAATGCAACTCTCATGCAAAAATTTGCCACCATATCTCAGGTGCAATTACGTTACCTTGTTTTATTAATTTTTCCATACCAGTTATCCTTTGAATATTCTTACAACCAAATCCCACTTATTAATTGGAGCAATCCATATGCCCAGATTTCACTTGTTATTCACATTATTGCATTAGTGTATGCAGTAAAAAACATTCGAAGTAACAAAATTGTTTCATATTTTATTTTCTATTACTTCATAACATTCGCTATTGTCAGCAACATTGCTTTTAATATTGGAACTAGCATGGCTGAACGCTTTGCTTATATGCCATCTGTTGGATTTTGCGTTTTACTTTCCTTCGGTTTGGCCAAATTATTAAAAATAAATGTGGCTGGAAGTCCTGTTATGAAAACTCTTCCTTTGATGATTATCTTACTTCTCGTTTTTATTGCAGCAATTAAAACTATTGCACGAAATAAAGATTGGTTGGATAATTATACACTTTATAAAGCAGATTATAATAAGGTACCTAACAGTGCAAAAGCACGCCTGTTTTATGGAATTGAATGCTTAAATAAATACCAGGAAACATTTGATACAGCTTTTATTGATGAAGGAATTAGTCAAATTCGAAAATCAACTGATATCAATCCTAAATTTCATTACGCATGGATCAATCTCGGTTTTGCTTATGCTCTCATAAATAAATTTCCGGAATCAAAAGACTGTTATGAGAATGTATTAAAACTACAACCAGAAAATGAACAGGCATTAAGCGGACTTGGTTATGTTTATGGAAAAGGGTTAAATCAACCCGATAAAGCTATTCCATATTATAAAAAATTATTGTTTGAGAAAAAATTAACTACTCCTGAAAACTTTGAAGGAATTGCTTTATGCTATGGTATTAAAGGAAATTTTAATGAAGCAATAAAATATTTCAAACAAGGTATTACAGAAAATCCTAATTCAGCAAGATTATATTTCAATGCTGCGATTACGTTTAATAATATGGGAGAGAAAGATAGCAGTGATATCTATTTTAACCAGGCTTTTATCTTAGATCCTTCTTTGAAGAAGTAATTCGAATTAATTTATGAATTTGATAGTGATAAAAAATACATGTTATTTGTGAAATACAATAAGCTAATCAACAAATTATATTTATCTTGTCGGTGTGAGACGTCCTGTTGTTATTTTCTTCATTCTTGCATTTTATGTTCTTTTCCAATTTATTTGGTGGGCTTTTTTACTTATTGATCTTAATGAAGAAGTTTATTCTCATAAAATTGAGAATGTTGCTCTTAAAAACCTGACATCGGAACAAAGAAATGAAGAAATTAATTTTTTCGAAAAAAAAATAAGCAACAGGCGTTGGATGGTAATTGGCGAAGGAGGTGTATTTCTTACTTTACTCATCTGGGGAACTTTCGTAATGTTAGGTGCCTATAGAAAAGAAAGACTTCTGGCAAGGATGCAGAAAAATTTTCTTCTTTCCATTACTCATGAATTCAAATCACCACTCGCTGCCATTAAACTATATCTTCAAACTCTACTGAGACATGATCTCGAAAAAGAAAAAGAACATGCCTTTATAAATAGTGCAATTAACGATTCCGATCGCTTAAATAACCTGGTAGAAAATGCACTTTTGGCAAATCTAATTGATCATAAAGGTTATTCATTCAGCAAAGAAGAAATTAATTTTTCCGCTTTTATCCGCCTGATGACTCAAAAGTTTCAACAAATGCCAAGCCACGATACATTGTCCATTCAAATTGAAGAAGGACAATTTATTCTCGGCGATAAAAATGCCATAAACATACTTTTTACAAACTTGCTGGAGAATGCCTGGAAATATTCTCCCAATGACAAAAATATTTCTGTTAAACTTTTTTCAATGAACGATAAAATCGTTATGGAAATCGGTGATTACGGTATTGGAATTCCAGATAATGAAAAAGAAAATATTTTTAATAAATTTTACCGGATAGGAAATGAAGAAACCAGAATTTCAAAAGGAACCGGACTTGGTCTCTTTATCTGTAAATACATCATCAATAAACACGACGCTACCATTGAAATCAGAAATAATTACCCTCAAGGTACTATTGTACATTTAGAATTTCCATCTATTTCTTCAATAGCCAATTGACTTTCGTACCTTTACCATTAATTTTTCTTATGTCATTAAATAAAAAAGTAGTTTTGATTATAATGGATGGTTGGGGACATGGCCCCGAGACAGCAGGAAATGCTATCTTCCAGGCAAAAACACCTTTCGTAGATTCATTATACAATTACCCGAATACAGAATTGCGGGCAAGCGGAGAAGATGTAGGACTTCCTGACGGACAGATGGGAAATTCAGAAGTCGGACACTTGAATATCGGAGCCGGACGAATCGTTTACCAGGATCTGGTTAAAATAAATCTGGCAATTAAAGACCGCTCCTTCTTCGAAAAGTCAGCCATTCGAAATACAATGCATTATGTTAAAACCTCAGGAAAAAAATTACACTTTATAGGGTTAGTTTCCGATGGTGGAGTGCATTCTCATATTGAACACCTCAAAGCCTTATGTGATGCCGCTTATGAAAATAAAATCGGCAAAGTTTTCATCCATGCTTTTACAGATGGAAGAGATACCGATCCTAAAAACGGAATTAACTATCTTAAAGATCTCTCTAATCATTTGAAAAATTCAGCCGGAAGAATAGCTTCTGTGGTTGGACGATATTATGCAATGGACAGAGATAAAAGATGGGAGAGAATAAAAAAAGCCTATGATCTTTTAGTCCAAGGCAAAGGCACCGAATACACAGATGCTATAAAAGCTGTTGAAGATTCTTATTTTTCCGGAATTACTGATGAATTTATTTTACCCATTGCAATCACCGGTAACGACGGAAAACCAATTGGTATTATAGAAGAAGGTGATGCTGTTATTTGTTTCAATTTTCGTACTGACCGATGCAGAGAAATTACCGAAGCTCTTACACAAAAAGATTTTCCTGATAACGATATGCATCCTTTGAATCTACATTATGTTACTATGACTAATTACGATTCAACTTTTAAAAATATCGACATCATTTATGAAAAAGATAATCTGAATAATACATTAGGAGAAATTCTGGCTCAGGAGGGTAAAACACAATTACGCATTGCAGAGACTGAAAAATATCCTCATGTTACTTTTTTCTTCAGCGGCGGCAGAGAAAATCCTTTTAAAGGAGAAGAAAGAATTATGATTCCTTCACCCAAAGTCGCAACGTATGATCTGCAGCCTGCCATGAGTGCTATTGAAGTAACTGATAATATATGTAAAAAACTTAATGAAGGAAATTTAGATTTCGTCTGCCTTAATTTTGCAAATGCTGATATGGTTGGACATACCGGTGTATTTAAAGCTGTTGTTTCAGCAGTAGAAACTATCGACGCTTGTGTTAAACGGGTAGTTGAAGCAGGTTTGAAAAACGGTTATTCATTCCTTATAACATCCGATCATGGAAATGCTGATTACAAAATTAATCCTAATGGTTCACCAAATACTGCGCACTCTACCAATCCCGTTCCTTTATTTCTTATTGATAAAGATTACAAAGAAATCTTACCCGGACGCCTTTGCGATCTGGCTCCAACAATTCTTACCATCATGGGAATTAATATACCAAAAGAAATGACTGGTAAGGTTTTGGTAAAAGCTCCTAAAAATGTGTTTTCATAAGATTCCTATAAATTTTCTTATTGAAATTCCTCTGCGGATTTCCTTATTTTCTTCCTACCTTCATCCTCCCAAATAAATATATTTATGGAAACTACTCAAGAAACCACACAGGATTTTATTCAAACAAATCAAAAAAGGTTTATCGATGAACTTATTGAATTATTAAAAATACCTTCAATCAGTGCCGATAGTAAATATAATAAAGATGTAGCACATGCAGCAGAATTTATTAAAACTCAATTAGAAAAAGCTGGTGCCGATAATGTGGAAATTTGTCTTACCAAAGGACACCCTATCGTCTATGGCGAAAAAATTGTTGATCCTAAACTTCCTACTATTATCGTTTACGGTCATTACGATGTGCAACCGGTAGATCCTGTTAACCTATGGGATTCTCCGCCTTTCGAACCTGTGATAAAAGACAATAAAATTTATGCACGTGGTGCTTGCGATGATAAAGGTCAGGTTTATATGCACATAAAAGCTTTCGAAGGAATGATGAAGACAAATTCACTTCCCTGCAATGTTCGCTTTATGATAGAAGGAGAAGAAGAAGTCGGTTCAGTAAATCTTGGTACATGGGTAAAAGAAAATAAACAAAGACTTAAAGGAGATGTTATTTTAATCTCAGACACCTCCATCATTGCCAACGATGTTCCTTCAATTGAAGTTGGATTGCGCGGACTCAGTTATTTAGAAGTTGAAGTCACCGGACCTAATCGTGATCTACATTCAGGTGTTTATGGTGGCGCAGTTGCTAATCCTATTCAGATACTTTGTGAAATGATTACTTCTTTGAAAGATGAAAATAATCATATAACTATTCCCGGATTTTATGATGATGTTATTGAATTAAACCAGGAAGAGCGTGTTGAATTAAACAAAACTCCTTTCGATCTGAATGAATACAAAAAAGATCTTGGTATAAATGAAATTTATGGCGAAGCCGGATATTCTACACTCGAAAGAACCGGTATTCGTCCTACAGTTGAATTGAATGGGATATGGGGAGGTTATACCGGAGAAGGTTCAAAAACTGTTTTGCCTTCTAAAGCTAGTGCCAAAATAAGTATGAGGCTTGTACCGAATCAGGGAACAGATAAAATCACAGAATTATTTACAAAACATTTTAATAAAATCGCTCCTCCTTATGTGAAGGTTAAAGTTACTCCACATCATGGCGGAGAGCCTGTTGTTACACCAACAAATTCAATTGCATTCAAAGCGGCGAGCAAAGCGATGGAAAAAACATTTGGCAAAAAACCAATTCCTACACGGGGTGGCGGCAGTATTCCTATTGTTGCATTGTTTGAAAAGGAATTAGGATTAAAATCTGTGTTAATGGGATTTGGACTTGATAGTGATTCTATCCATTCTCCAAATGAACATTACGGCATATTCAACTTTATGAAAGGCATTGAGACCATTCCTCTTTTTTATAAATATTATTCAGAAATGAGTCAATGAGTTTTGTGATCTTAAAGGGGTTAATGAAATTGTTATTCGCTAAATTTTTACAGTTCAATGTATGACAACTTCATTAAACAAAAATATTAATAGTTGAACAAGCTTTTTGTTCACCATATACTGGAGGTTTTTTGTACAATGGAGTGGACGATTTGTTAAGACAAATTGAATTTGCCTTATTAGATATTGTTATAACTTACAGGAAAAATGGCAACATAATAACAGAGTTTGACAGTATTTATATCAATCAAAAATACAAATCATTGTTATCTTAAACAGTCCTGCTCTTTCTTCTAATTTTATTCAATTAAAATAGTTCACATCAATTTATCTAATGAGAAAAGTAATTCTTACTCTGGTATTTTTTAATTTAACACTTAATATATTTTCTCAGGATTTAAGAATAACAGGCCAGGTAAGCGATTCCATTGGACAATCAATGCCCGGCGCAGCAATTTCACTCATACAACCAGGAGATTCGGCTTTTATCAAAGGAACCGTTTCGGATGCAAATGGAAATTTTATTTTAAATAATGTATCACCCGGAAAAATATTTCTAAAAATTTCATTTCTTGGCTATAATGATCTTTACATAAAAAAAGAAATTGCCAATCAATCATTAAATCTTAGAAAACTTTATTTACAAAACAAAGCATCCACCTTAAGTGCCGTAAATGTTACAGAAAATATTCTTCCGGTACAGTTAAAAGGAGATACTACACAATTTAATGCAGATGCCTTCAAAACCAATCGTGATGCATCAGCAGAAGATCTAGCCACGAAAATGCCGGGAATAACATCACAAGATGGAAAAATACAAGCACAAGGCGAAGACGTAAAAAAAATTCTTATCGATGGCAAACCTTTTATGGGTGATGATCCCAATGCCGCACTTAAAAATCTTCCAGCAGAAATAATCGAAAAGATTCAAGTCTTCGATAAAAAAAGTGATCAAAGCGAATTCACGGGTTTTAACGATGGGAATACAACTAAAACCATAAACATCATTACACGGCCGCAATTTAGAAACGGAACATTTGGAAAAGCTTTTAGCGGTTATGGAACAGAAGATTTATGGAAAGGCGGTTTAAATTTAAATTTCTTCAAAGACAAAAGGAAACTTATTGTACTAGGAAATATAAATAATATTAATGAACAAAATTTTTCAACAGACGATCTGCTTGGGGTAATTGGCAGTTCTGCAAACAACAGACAACAAGGTCAAAGAGGTAATTATCCTCAACGTGGCGGTAGTGGAAGTGGTGGCGGTGGCGGAAGATACCAGCAACAAAATGAAGCAGGAAATTTTTTAGTAGATCAGAAAAACGGAACAACAACTACATATTCCGGAGGATTAAATTATGTGAATCAATGGAAGAAAATGGATTTTTCATTAAGTTATTTCTTTAATCATTCCGACAATCGTGCAAATAATAATCTTATCCGACAATATTTTACTACTGATGCTGATGGATTAATTTATAAAGAAGACAATATCAATAAAACTGAAAATTATAATCACCGTTCGAATATTCGATTGGAATACAAATTCGATACTCTTAACTCAATATTATTTCAACCAAGAATTTCATTTCAAAAAAATAATGGAAGTAATAATCTTTTTGGCAGTAACATTGACTTAAACGGAAAAATCAGTGATGCCGTTAGCAGCAATAGCAATAATTTAAATGGAGTTTCATTTTCTTCTCCACTCCTCTATCGTCACTCATTCAATAAGAGGGGAAGAACGTTTTCAGCAAATATTAATACAGGCTATAATCAAAACAAAGGGAATGGAGAACTTAAGTCTGTAATAACTTATTATCCCACCACAATACATCCCGATACAGTGAATCAGATTTCCGATCAAAATTCGAATAGTTGGAATACATCTACTGAATTAACCTATACGGAACCTGTAGGAAAAATAAGTCAATTGTCGATTTCATACAGAGGATCATTTACTAAAAGTAATTCCGATAAAAATACATATATATATTCTCCAACTGAAGAATTATATAATGCTATCGATACTTCACTTTCTAATAAATTTAAAAGTAAATATCTCACTCAATCATTTGGACCCAATTACAGGATACAAAATGAAAAATGGAATTTAATGGTTGGCATTTTCTATCAACAGGCAGAATTAAATAATGAAAATATTTTCCCTAATTCAAATAAATTAGATAGAAAATTTAATAGCCTTCTACCAATAGCAATGATACAATACAAATTCTCTGTGAGGAAAAACATTCGTATTTTCTATAGAAGCTCGAACAATTCTCCAACGATTAGTCAATTACAAAATGTTGTAAATAACAGTAATCCCTTACAACTTACGATTGGAAACCCTTACTTAAAACAAGATTGGCAAAACAATGTAAACATAAGATACTCTGCAACTAATCCAGAAAAAAGTACATCGTTTTTTATTTTCATCAGCGGTACAACAACTACTGACTATATCGGAAATTCAACATTTATTTCTTCATCAGATTCCTTAATTATTGATAATATTAAGTTGCCATTTGGCTCACAACTCAGCATGCCAATTAATATAAATGGATATTATAACCTCCGTTCTTTTGGAAACTATAGTTTTCCACTACGATTTTTAAAATCAACATTAAATATAAATGCAAATGCTAATTACAGTCGGATACCGGGATTAATAAATTATAGTTTGTCTTATACAAAATCGACAGGAACAGGTTTAGGTTTTGCATTGAGCAGCAATATCAGTGAAAAAATTGATTTTCTGTTTTCTTCTAATGCAAGCTTTAATAATATCATTAATACAATTAATAAAAATTCCAATAATAAATCTTTTAATCTTAATTCCAGATTTAAAATACAAATAATGCCCTGGAAAGGTCTTGTGGTACAAACTGACTTGAATCATCAATACAATTCAGGATTAACACAAAGTTATAATCAAAATTATTATTTGTGGAATGCAGCGATTGGATACAAATTTTTAAAAAACAAAGTTGCTGAATTAAGATTAAGTGTTTTTGACTTATTGAAACAAAATCTCAGTATAAGCAGAAATACTACCGATGTTTACTATGAGGACATTCAATCCAATGTCTTGCAACAATACTTTATGTTAACCTTTACTTATAATTTAAAATTTTTCAAGGTAAAAAAAGAAGAACCGGCAATTCATTAATTCGTTATTCAATTTCCTTTTTTCTGAAGTAATTAAAATTCCTTTGATTATTTACCAAATAAACTCCCAACAATATTGCAAGTAATCCTATGATGTGATAAAATCCAAAAACCTCATTATCCCATAGTCCCCACATTACGGCGACTATAGGAATAAGATATGTGACACTCGTCGCTGAAATTGCTCCTGAAATTTTAATGAGTTGATTAAAAAGTATTGTTGAAGCCGCCGTTCCAAACAATCCCAGAATAATAATACAGGTAAAACTAAACCCTGAGCCCGTTACCGTTTGCGTACGATAAATAAAATCGCTTGAAAAAAGATATATTCCCATTGGAATACCGGCAAAGAAAAGTGCAAACCCTGTAATTCGTATAGAATCAATATTACTTAATTTATAACGGAGAATGTTTACACTAAATGCATAACAAATAGTTGAAAGAATTATGAAAAGAGAGAAATAATTTGCTCCGCTGATATTTGTTCCACTCGTTTGACCTGCTACGAGTAAAACTGCTCCTAACAAACCAATGGCAAGTCCAAATATTCTATTCTTAGCCACCTTCATTTCGAATAAAAGTATACCGACAACTAAAGTAAAAATCGGTGTAAGTGAATTTATCATACCCGCAAGTGCACTGCTGATTCTGGTTTCTGCCAGAGGAAAAAGTATAGAAGGAATTGCATTCCCTAAAAAACCCGAGGCAGCCAGAAATTTCCAATTTTTTCTTTCTATAGTTTTAAAATATTTTACAATAAACGGTAACATAAAAAGAAATGCCGAAAAAATCCGCAGTGCACCTATCTGGTAAGGAGTATATACCAATAAAGCACGCTTCATTAAAATAAAAGAACTTCCCCACATGATGGCAAGGACAGTGATAAGTAAGTATGCTGTTCTTTTAGATGTTGCCATTTATGCAAAAAATTTCCCTGATATTTATCGGATTCTAATTAGCTAATCATTTAATCACTGTTGTCCGGAGAAGAAACATTTCGTCCCTAAGGGACTTTAATTCGAGTGGAGATGTTTGAATATTACCATTATTTAGCTCCTAACGGAGCATTAAATATACAACCGTCCCGTTAGGGACAAGATATTGATAAA
>JANLOW010000175.1:0-1845 GCA_031366785.1 Bacteroidota bacterium
TAATCTTTAAAGAATTGTTTCTGCAGCATAATATTTCCTTTTTCCAAAGCGTCAATTTTTAAATTATAAACGCCTGGAGCAAGATCTTCTATACTGTTTGTAATAAGATTAATTCCTTTTTGAACATTTATTTTTTCTGAACGAACAATCCGTCCTGAAATATCTGTGATATTAACTGTCAACTCTGTGTTTACAGGATAGTAAAACTGATATTTAATAAATGTATTTGCAGGATTAGGATATAATTCAATACCAGAAGTTCTTCTGCAATTGATAGCTACCGGTTTTGAATAAGAATAATCTCCGTTAATATCAACTTGCTTTAGTCTGTAATAACGAATGTCTTCACACAAGTAATGATCAAGAAAAGAATATTTCCTTGTCTCAGAACTGATACCGTTTCCATATCCTGCCACTTTATCAATAGCACCGAATTCATAACCATCCGTACTTCTTTCAACTTCAAAATATTGGTTATTGGTTTCTGATGCTGTGGCCCATGAACACAATACTTCTTCCCCCTTTGGTTCTGCAGTAAAGTATAGTAACTCTATAGGTAGTATTTGTGCAGTCTGTACTGTAGCATAATAATGATTGAAAGATGTTGTAGCACTTGGTCCAGGATTTATTAAATCTCGTTTAACTGAATCAGGAATACTTCCCGGCACACAAACACCAAGAAAACTCCATGAAGGAATTAGAAGAGGATTTGATGCTAAATCAGCTTTTGCAACAGTCCATCCATTACCGGTGTTATTTGTATATCCTCTATTGTGCAACGTAATATTGTAATTTCCTGTAAAAGCTGCTGAAGCTTTAGTAAATGTCCAATATCCATTATTAAAGAATGGCTTGAGTGAATAGTCTGCAACAATACATTCAATGATATTAGGACCAGCCGCTGGTGGTACCCAATTAGTAAATGTTACTAAAAGATCGGATAGAGTTGTTGTAGTTGTAAAATCAATTACCGCTCTATTATACCCGCCCGGAGTTAATAGATTACCAACGGGAAAAGCATAAGAACCTGATACGGGCGAACCGTTTGAAATTTTCCTTCTTAATTTACCATCAATATAACTGAATGCACTTTCTCCATTAATGGCAGCAGGAAGATTGTATTTCATATTTACTTCTAATGCAGCCAATGAACGAGTAGTTATGATACCGGAAAAAAGTACAAGAGACGAATCGATATTCATAATACTATTTGCTCCGGTTAAATTAACTCTACCTAAAGGTTTATTCATAAATACACGATTAAGAGTAACGCTGCCACTTGTGTTAGTAAAATTCTGCATAGCTGAGTTGTAGAATTCAACTGTGCTTCCGCCAATACCGGTGAATGTTGTAGCGCCACTAGAGTTACTGAAATTACCTCCCAGTTTCATGTAATTACCATTAATATTAAAAATACTTGTCGGATTGGTTGTAGTAAAATTTTCAGTAACATCTATATCATTTAATAATTGAACGGTTCCAGTGGCTTTTGTAATTTTTAGATTTGCGAATGCATCTGCACCTGTTAAGAAACCACTTATCTTCTGAGGTCCGGTACCTATAAATTCAATGGTTGAACCTGGATTACAAATTAATAATCCATTATTTGTAAAATCTCCACAAACCTGTAAGGTTGTTCCCGCTTGAAGTGTTAATGATCCTCCGAGACTTATAAGCAAATTGCGAACTTTTTGTACCGGTCCTGCAACAATATTCGGTTGAAGGCCACTCAAAGAACCGATTACAGTTGCATCAACACCACATGTTGGAACAGGACCACAATTTCCCCAATTCGTTAGTGTTTGGTATAGTGAATCTGTTCCACCGGTCCATGTTGCAGATGCT
>JANLOW010000178.1:0-2248 GCA_031366785.1 Bacteroidota bacterium
GTTGCGCGTTCGCGTACTTGTTGATGGAAATGAAATGGCCCGTGGCGAAGATTTTTCTAAAAAAAGAGCCGAACAGATTGCAGCCGAAAAGGCATGTCAGCAGCTGGGGCTTTAGTTTTTAGTTTGGCGTTTTCTTGGTGAGCTAGCCTGAAATAGGTTGACTTTTTTATTGGTTAGTGTTGGTTATTTAATTATTTGATTTGTACTTTTGATTTGTTAAGTGAAGCGGAATTGAGCTCTGCTGGAGAGCACCTCAATAAGGAATAGCTTAACCCGATAGCATAACGGAGGTTGATATTCAGCCTCTTTTTTTTTATATTAATGCATTCGGTTATATGCCTTATAAAACTCATGCGATAGATCGATTTTTGCTATTCGTTAATTTTATTAATACCGGATGTTCCCATTGATAGACTTTTAAGGGAGGTCTCTCTTTTTGAAGTAGTGATTTAATTTTCTCTTCAAATGCTGCTGGTGAACACATATTAAGTTCACTATGTGGCCGATCATAGTTATAATATTGAATAATCTTTTTAATCTGACTTTGAAGGTTAGCCTGTGTAAGGGGAAAATGAAAGAGATATTCGTGTTTTAAAGTGCCTTGCACCCGCTCAACATACGCATTTTCCTGAGGTAATTTGCACATGCTCGGTAACAATCCGAAGTGATTAATTTTTTCTTTTAACTCATTGCTGATATACTGACTACCGCGATCGGAATGGAAGATGCATCCCTTTATTTTCTCTCCCTTACGTTTACCTACAGCTTGCTTAAATGCTTTGGAAGTTTCTATCGCCTGTAAGCTTTTACTTAGATGAACTGCCAGCAAAAAGCGAGAGTACACATCGATTATCGTCACTCCATAATAATCTACTCCTTCAACTTTTAAATAAAATATATCCGATTGCCAGGCTTGATTCACACCTGTGAGTATCTGGCCTTCTAAAAGATTAGAATATACTTCCATTTTCTGACTCCATGTAGTTTTAACGACACTTCGCTTTTGTTTGATCTTAAAACCGTTTGAAAAACCGACCTGTTCAAAAATATCTCGTCCAATCATTAATGAATCGCGATGTTTTGCATGAATACGTCGACAACTCATTTGCTTATGTTTTTCACGTTCATGAATGCAGACGGAAATTACCTGTTTTTTCACTTTTGCGGTGAGCTCACACCGTTTCCTGTACTTGTGCAAAGCTTGCCTGCTAAATGAACTTACCGAATATAGATCCTTCATTTTGTAGGTGTGCTTTATTTTTTGATGAATCCGGAACCATTCGAGCGATCCCTTGATAAATTTTTTTTTAAATCTGTCTTAAATTCTTCGTTAGCCAAATCGATAACCTTGTTCAGGATGTCGATTTCCATTTGTTTGCGACCAACAATTGCCTCCAATTCCTTAACTTTTTTTTCTAATTCTTTACTGCGAAATGCCTCGCTTTGATCCTCAATTATCATATTTTTTTTCTTTGTTAGATACCGACTATAACGATAAATCCACTTGTAGATTGCTGTTTCTGATACTAACAGCTCATCCGATGCTTGTTTAACTGTACATCGTCCAGATTCAATATTTTTTACCGTTTCCCGCCGTATCTGTTCACTAAAGATACGATGTTCTTTGATGTAAAATTTTGCTTGCTTTTTAGTTTTCATAGGTTGAATTTTGGTCAACCTATTTCAGGCAAGGACAGTTTGAATTGGGCATACAAAATACATCAAAATATTTTTCCCGATTCTTTGTACTTTGTACTTTGTACTTTGGCCTATTCCCCTCCACCAGCGGTTACCAAAATAAAATACGTAAATGAAATTTTTAAAGGAATACTTAATACCCGATACCCGATACTCACTACTCACTCCACCACATTTTGTGTTTTCGTTTCCGGAAAGAAATACCTCAGATCAATGGTAAGGTAACTTCCCGATAATTCATTTGTAACGACAAAATTTTTGTTATTGCCATAATATCCAATCTTAGAAAGATAGATAAACGAAAACGGTTTTTGAAAAGATGCGCCTATGTATAAGATACCACTTTTATCTGTGCGGTATTCCCAGCCAACATTAGCTGAAATTGCCGGTTGAAAAATATGATTTCGGAAAGCAACATGATTAAAATAGGAATCAGATGTTTGTATACTACTTGGAAACATATCGAGAGTAGGCCCCATTGAGCCATTGATATAAATTTTTTCTCCGAGTTGGGCATAAACCATTAAAACAGCAGGGATCTCATAGCTGA
>JANLOW010000203.1:0-1893 GCA_031366785.1 Bacteroidota bacterium
TTTCCACTTTTCGTATATTTTCGCTGCATTTGCTTCTTTTAAATATTCGAAGCCATGTTTTATACAATGATCTTGAATAAACCAATCAATAATAGCTTCCATTGATTTGCCACCACGATTTTTTCTACCATTACTATCAAGTCCAGCTTCTACCCAAATCATGTAATCAACTAAATTTTTTATTTTTTGAGAAGTGATTAATTCTTTTAAACCTGATTCTTTTACAAAATTAAAGTATGTTTCAATATCATTTTCAGTGGAATTTGGATTTGAAAAATCATAGCCTTATAAATAAATTTTTATATTGAATTATCAGTAAGAATCTTAAATTTAACACTATTAATGCCATCTCGAGCGGCAACATAAGGGTTAACTTTTTTTAGATTTTATTTTTTCTAATCTTGCTGCAAAATTCTAATTTGGCTGGAATTGAAAACAACAAACTGGTCTAAAAAACTTTCTCCATCAAACGAGTTGTAAACAATTAGACTATCGAAACCTTCTTGCTTAGCATACAAAGCCTCTTCTTCGATATTATTGTCATCTCCCATATCTGACTCTCCATGAAAATCTAAAACTAGAGGTTGTTGTATTGAAAGATATGCACTAATTACTTCACCATAAGTTTGTGCTACTTGAAAATGATTAGTGAAATAAACACCATGTGTTGGAACATTAAAAGTTTTAAAATTTCTCCAGGTACCATGGAAAAGAACTAAAGGTTTACCGTTTTTATTAATCGCTTTGCTATTAGCAAACCAATGTTTAAATTGCCAGTATTCAATAATATTTCTACTAGTACGCATAACAACTATTATTTTGCTTAGTAAATGCTTTTATAAAATTCATTAGATAACCTGTAAACACCTGGATTTACAAACTCTACAATGCCTTTGTCTCTAAGAGTTTGTAGTTGCTGGCGAATTTTATCTTTAATATGGTTGTTTTTAGGATGCTTCTTAGAAAGTATAATTTCAAATTGATAGAGTTGCTTTAAAGAAAAAGTTTGTGCTCTTAATAACTCAATGCATTTTAGTATATCTAAAGTCCAACCTCGAGTTTCTAAACTCTGGGAATTCTTGAGAAATTGAGTTTGAATCCATTTATTGTTAACTTTTTCTCTATCAACAATCTTAAAATTTTCAACAATTGAAATTTTTCCAGCCTCGGCTATTTCACTTGACAGGATGTTACAACCAACCCAACCAGCTCTTTTTGCTGTTAACGATAATTGATTTCTTTTTTCTATAGCAGATGATTGGATAAAATAACTGGGAACAGCAATAAGGTTTTTAACCTTAAACTCTGGAGAATAATTTAGAAAAAAGAAATGTGGGCTATTCTCACTAGCTATACGCTTTATCATTGAATCGTAGGCGCCATCACAAATTTTCTTACCAAAATTCCCTTTTTTACTTTTTAACTCGAAACCATCATTACAATTTTCACAGGTAAAATCCAGCACCTTGGCATTCGGTTTAGCTTGCTGTAATGGATTTAAACATGATGGACAATAACTTTCTGATGCTATCCATACTTCTGTCAGAACCTTGGCAATTTGAGAATTGCTTTTATAATCTTTTATTAAAGACAAATCCATTTGAAGATTCATAGTTGAATTAAAAATTCTTTTTTAGGTAGTAATTGTTTTGAATACTCAAATGATATTGAATTTATCTTTAACAATGAAATGGCACAAGCAGTAAAACAGTCGATTCAAATAAATAGAGCTGCTTTTTTTCGCAAGTCATCAGTAGCGTTAAATTCTTCACGTAGCTTATAGAAAGCTGATTCAACATTATTCTCTTGAACAAATAACCCTTGGCAATAACTAATGAAGCCTTGACCTTCTTTTTGAATCAGCTGAAATAAATTGATTAAATCGGGGTTTGA
>JANLOW010000247.1:0-3596 GCA_031366785.1 Bacteroidota bacterium
GTGGAGTATGTGCAGGGAATGACATTTCATGATAGCACATTATATCTTGCAGGGAATAATCATACTACTACACCGCTTACAAATGGAATTGTTGTTCGTGGAAAACTTCAGTCTAATGGAAACCGAAAATGGGATACATTAATGTTTACATCAGGTTACCAGACTGCCGATTATTTTGATCATTTGTTTACAGGTCTTGCCGTGAATGCATCGGGAGATTCTATTTATTTATGTAGCGGTGCTCGCGGTGATCATGGTGAAATTCAAAATCGTTATGGTGCTTACCCCGGGCTGAGAAATGTTCCTATAACCACACTCATATTGGCATTACCTGCAAAGCAAAGCAATACAATTTTTCTGCAAAATGATTCTGCATCTCTTGCTGCAAGTGGTTATATTTTCTGCCGTGGAATTCGAAGCACTTTTGATATGGCTTTTGATTCGTATGGAAATTTATTTGGTGTTGAAAATTCGGGCGACTACGATCATAATGAAGAAATGAATTTACTTCAGCGAGGTCATCATTATGGCTTCCCCTGGAGAATGGGAGATACAAATAATCCACAGCAATTTCCATCGTTTAATCCGGCAACGGATCCTCTAATCAATCACTATGCTCGTGCATGGAGAAGAGGTTTTTGGAACAATGATCCAACTTTTCCTCAACGTCCACCATCTATTACATTTGATGATCCAATAAAAAATTATGGTCCTGATTGTGACAAATACCGTGATTCAACAGGTGCTGTAAATGATGCAAGTGATAATGGTATTCCCTTGGCTACATTTTCTTCTCATCGTTCGCCGCTAGGGCTTGTTTTCGATAATTCTCACGTGCTTTCTTCGCCTTATACCGGAGATGCTTTCATGCTTAGCTGGACTAAAGGCTATGACAGCTGCGGCTGTTCTTTGTTTCCTGATAGTTCCGCAGGAACATTTGTAGATCCGAGTCAGGACCTTGTTCATCTCGATCTTTCTTTTGATTCTGTGGCCGGAAAATTCAGACTGAATGCAACTCGTATTATTGGCGAATTCCAGCATCCTGTTGATGCCGATATTGACAGCAATAAAATTTATGTAATAGAAAATGGATATGGCGGCACATCGGGACTTTATGAAATAATTCTTCCCGGAATTGTTCCTCCATTACCTTGTCATCCGGCAGTTAACGTAAATGTTCCTGATGTTTGTAATCCTAATAACAATACTGTTTCTATTTCTTCATTTGGAACATTGCCGAATGATTATTATTGGTACAATACAATTGGAACGTTGATAAGAGCTGATACAGGTATTTCCAAAGCAGATACAATATCATCTTTACCGCAAGATGGATATTATGTTATTATTAATGATTCAGGATTTTGTGGATTAGATACATTAACTTTTTTTATTCCTGATTCTCTTTATTTTCATGTTGATTCTGTCAGACATACATCTTGCATTGGATGTTCGGATGGAATAATTTATTTTACCCTCAATGGCGGAAATCCACCTTATAATGTTGTTACATCAGCAGGAATAATTTCCGGAAATGAAATAATAAATCTTCCTGCAGATAATTATACATTATGTGTACTCGATTCCCGAGCATGTACTTTTTGTGATCCGGTAATAATTCTTAATGATCCAACAGGAATCGGATCAATTAATGAAAATACTGATTACATGATTTATCCTAATCCTGTTAGCAATGCAGCAACACTTCGTTATACTGGTGGAAGTAAAATTTCAGTCAGGCTGCTCGATTTAAGCGGTAAGCAAATAAAAATTCTTAAGAATGAAGATAACAAAACCGGATTACACGAATTGCAAAT
The DNA here is from genome assembly GCA_031366785.1 of Bacteroidota bacterium. GTDB lineage: Bacteria > Bacteroidota > Bacteroidia > AKYH767-A > 2013-40CM-41-45 > JADKIH01. The sequence goes on from JANLOW010000247.1 coordinate 1,818, forward strand.
AGATTGTTCGCTATTAGCAATGGGATGTTATACAGTAGAAATATCTGATGGAGTAATGAAAATTTTCAAAAAGTTAATATTAATTAACTGATCTAAATATTTATAATTTGCCCCGGTAAATTATTGATTCATCTGTTTATTAAGTACAACTTCTTCATTCATTCGTCTTTGTAATTCCCAGACATAATCTCGTCCGTTTTTATTTCCGTATTTAGTGTAAGAGTCCTGTGCCCAGGTTAAAGCAGTTCCATATTCGCCCATCACTTCATAGGCAATAGCCAGATTATAGGCTAAGTAGCCGGCGTCTTTTTTTCCAGCTTTCTTTAATCCGTTTTTCCAAACATTGATTGCTTCATTCCATTGATTTACGTCAGCATAATGCGATCCTGTTTCCACTTCCGGAATATGTTTAGACTTACCATAAAATGGTCTTGATATCGTGTATGGCATAGGAGAAATTTTGTATGCATAATCTTCGCCTACATTTGCGGCTAAATACTTATTTGCATTGGATTTGGAAATCAGTAAATGCATGGCATCCAAAACTGAAGTTCCGGTTGCATCCCAGGTGTTGTTTTTGGTAATCATTTGTTGATCAACAATTGATTTGTCTTTGTTATAATACGTCCTTATTCCTATTTTGATACTACCGATGCCTTGAGCATAATATTCAGTATATTCAACATCATGTTTGTTTGTTCCTTCACCGACAGATTTTTTCTTGACTCTGGTTCCATGAGTGACTATAAAATTAGAATCAAATACTTCAAGACAAACCACAGCTTCTACATTATTATTTACACAAAGTTTATCGATAACATCCCATTTCAAAGCATCCGGAAATGCTGCAGTCATGCTATTCCCTTCCAGCCTGTCAGTTAATATTTTAACATTATATCGCGGAGAATTATTTAGAGCATTTTTAAGGCTCATCATAGTTTCCTGAGCGGCAGCTTTATCATCTTCCGGCATTTCGCCCGTTAGGATACCTTCGAGAATATTTACCATTTTATTGCTGAACTTAGTCCGATCAACAAGAAGAACGGTATTGATATCAGACGGTAAAGATATTTCTGCAGGTCGAGTAACGTTAAAAGAAACAATTCTGGATGGTCCGCAGGATGTAATCAAAAAACAAACGGTTATCAGCGATAAAAAAGAAGTCTTTATTAAATTCATATTATTCGTTTTTTAGAGTGTAAAATTTTAAAAACGAATTTACGAATCGAAAAGTTTCGTCTGGAAAAAATAGGTAAAAATTAAAGTTGAAAGAATGCCTTTATTCTTGTTTTATTGACTTAGAGACTTTTTTTAAATTCATATTTGCCTTAAAATTACTGTAAGAAAAAGATCAACATTTTGTATTCCCCAAGCACTATTTGCCGATGATTAAAAAAAAATCCTAAATCCTTAACTATTTCATAAAAAACTCTTATTTTTTATTTTTTATTTTTTATTTCTAATTTCTAATTTCTAATTTCTAATTTCTAATTTCTTATTTCTAATTTCTTAATTCTTAATTCTTGATTCTCCCTTTGATTTCCTATCTTTGCCTCAAAATCAATTCGGGGCTGACAGGACTTGACAGCAGGTGAAATTGATAAGTAAGCATGCCGAGCGTCGGAAGTCTGTCTCGTAAATCACGGCTTTCAAACTGCCAACTGGCAACAATTCATACGCGTTAGCCGCTTAATCAGAAGATTAACCCGCTAGCTACTTCGAGTGGACTTGCTCACCCGTTCGCTCAACCGAAGTATCGTACGGTGAGTGCTTTGTAGT
>JANLOW010000279.1:0-1701 GCA_031366785.1 Bacteroidota bacterium
AAGTTTTAATATTATATCATTATTTATTATTCCATCAACCTGTGCATAGTACTCTTTCTCTGTTTTTTTTCCACGTATTAACTCACTCATTTTTCCATCAGTAGTTAGTAAAAGCAATCCTTCACTTTCTTCATCCAAACGCCCAATAGCCATTGTGCCTTCAGGAAAATCGTACAACTCTCCGATTAACTTCTTCTTCTTTAATTCACAAACGAATTGGCAGAGGTAGCCAAATGGTTTGTTCAGAATAAAATGTCTGTGTGTCATTAGGGCAATATAAATACTATTTATGTAATGTTATTATTTATATCTATTCTCATTCATTAACTGCAGGAATTTATTTCGTAATGATTAATATTGGATAAGAGACATGCAGTAAGCGATTTGTTAAAGAATGAGGTATTTATTATTGAATAGTAAAATTATTTAGTAACACCGTAAAGTTCAAAATGCTTTCGGTGTTACTTTGTTTTTTTAATATTTCACTGGAATTTTATTTTGAATTAAATAATAATTCTCAAATTAATATTACTTTCGCATTCTTCCTGCCCAGGTGGCGGATCCCGATAGCTATCGGGAGGTAGACTCGTCGGCGCCCATATCAGTAGTTATCGGCGCCAAATTAAAAAGCAAATGATTTTTTTAATCACCATCATTTATAAGGGATGAATTTATATTTGGTGTAACGATCTTTGTCGGTTAAAATAAGTATTTTAGAATAAATGGCAACAGTTTATATTTTGCATTCTAAAATTAGAGATTGTTATTATACGGGAAGCTGTAATGATTTTGAAAAAAGAATAGAAATGCATTACAAAAAAAGTTTTGGTTTTAGCTTTACATCTAGCCAAGATGATTGGGAAATTTTTCTTGAAATTAGTTCATTATCTTATTTACAAGCCAGAAGTGTCGAGAAGCATATAAAATCAATGAAGAGCAAAATTTATATTGAAAACCTAAAGCATTATCCTGAAATGAAAAACAATTTAGTCCAAAGGTTTCAGGAAAAATAAATTAAATAGCAAAATAAATAGTTAAAAATATTTATTTAATAACTCTCCTATTTTCATTACTTTCGCATTCCTCTGCCCGGGTGGCGGAATTGGTAGACGCGTCGGTCTCAAAAACCGATAATCGTAAGGTTGTGCGGGTTCGATTCCCGCCCCGGGTACTCACTACAGTGTGAGTGAAACAGAGCGAGTGAACAGTAAGTTGCTGTTTACTCACTCTGTTTCTGTTTCTCACACTTTGTTTTATTTATACTTTTCAACTAGCCGAAGACTCATCTCAGGATATTTTTTCAAATTTGAGTAATATGTTCGGGTTTTCATTTTTTTTATATGCTGTTCAATGTTTCGAGCCTGCTCGTATTCAAGGTTTTTTATTGCAAAGAAAAGTTCCCAATCACTCCATTTAGTAGTAAAACTATTTGCAAATATTTTTTCAACATGTTGTTTTAAACGAACGGAAAGATCATCACAACTTCCGATATAATATTTATCCGCCCTTTTTGAATATAAAATATACACATCAGCCACAGGATAAATTTACTTTTAGTGCAACAAATAATAAAACAATAGAAGCAGGTTATTAAAAAAGGGTGGCGGTCCCGATAGCTATCGGGATGGTAGACGCGTCGGTCTCAAAAACCGATAATCGTAAGGTTGTGCGGGTTCGATTCCCGCCCCGGGTACGCACTAC
>JANLOW010000289.1:0-6878 GCA_031366785.1 Bacteroidota bacterium
CCTAAAATGTCTGTTAAGTCAATGCCACGGCTTAACAAGAGCTGTGTAGCAAGATACATGATCACGTTTATGATCAGTAAATTTTTTACGACTTCCGGCAAAAAACGATATCCTGTCGGGCGATAATTATCGTAGCTCATATGAAATTAGGGATAAACGGATGTTTTTTTTAATCAGTCACTACCGAAATTGAAACTGGGAAATTTTATTATTGGAATCTAGCTGCAAGGTCACTGTTTTTCAACAAAATCATACACGGTTTTCCATCCAAACCTCGAGGAGTTTTATCGAGAGATTTTAATTCGTGTAGAATCATATTCATTTCCTGTAGACTTAGATTGCTGTTTTTCCTTAATGCGATGCTTCGGGCCATGGAACGGGATAGATTTTCATTGATGCCGGTAGAAAGGTCACTCGAATTATATTTGAATTGTTCAATAATGGATTCTAAGACTTCCTTTTCCTTTCCTTTTTCTACATCGGAGGGTATGCCTTGAATAGCAAAAGAATTCTGACCGAATTCCTGAAGATCAAAACCCAGTTTTCTTACTTCTATTTCGATTTCTTTCAATAGCTGATAATCAGACGGAGAAAATGTGATTGTTTGAGGAAACAAACTTTGCTGAGTAATCGGTTGACCGGATTCTAATTGCTTTTTGAATTTCTGAAAAAGAATTCTTTCATGAGCGGCAGATACATCGACAATTAATAAACCTTCATTAATTTTTGAAATAATATAGGAGCCCATCTGGAAAACGATTTCTTTCTTTTCATCGCTATTTAAAAAGGAAGTCAGAATTTGGTTTTCTAATTCCGGAGTATTTTGTGTTTTTGAAGAACTTTCATAAAGTTTCTGCCAGCCGGAGGAGGCAATCGATTTTTCCTGTTGAAAGGGATTGTATTGTGTATTAACCGTAACACCCGGACTTTGAACAGCCTGATGCCGCATGCTATGAGGTATATCGAATGTTTTTTCACGTTCAAAATCTAATGTTGGAGAAAGGCTGTATTGACCCAATGAACGTTTAACAGCAGAACGTACAATTGCATAAATGGAGCGCTCATCTTCAAATTTGATTTCTGTTTTGGTTGGATGAATATTTACATCGATTCGGGAAGGTTCAATATCAATATAAAGCCAATACGAAGGAAAGGAGTCTTTTGGTAAAAGTTCCTGAAATGCATTTGCAACGGCATGATTTAAATAGCCGTCTTTGACAAATCTTTTGTTTACAAAAAAGAACTGTTCGCCGCGAGTCTTTTTACAAAATTCGGGTTTGCCTACAAAGCCATTTATAGAAAGAATAGATGTACTCTCATTTACAGGAACAAGCCTTTCGTTGTATTGGCTTCCATTTATATTTACAATGCGTTGGCGGAGATTTGAAGCAGGCAGCCGGAAAATTTCAATACCGTTTTGATTTAATGAAAAAAATATTTCAGGATTTCCATACGCTATTCGTTCAAATTCATCTATGATATGACGCGCTTCTATGGTATTCGATTTTAGAAAATTCCTTCGGGCAGGTACATTATAAAAAAGATTTTTTATTGAAATAGTAGTACCGGCTGATGTACCTACCGGTTGCTGCTTTTTAATTTCATTACCTTCGATTTCGACAATTGTGCCAACTTCATCCTCAATGCGGCGTGTTTTAATTTCAACATGTGAGATGGCAGCGATAGAAGCTAGCGCTTCGCCCCGAAAACCCATAGTCCGAATGGAAAAAAGATCATCAGCAGTTCGTATTTTTGAGGTGGCATGCCGTTCGAAAGCCATTCTTGCGTCAATTGGACTCATTCCGAAACCATCATCGATGATCTGTAAAAGTGTTTTCCCTGAATCCTTTACGTACAATTCAATATTTTTGCTTTTGGCATCAACGGCATTTTCTAATAGCTCTTTAACGGCCGACGCTGGCCGCTGAATAACTTCCCCTGCAGCAATCTGATTGGCAACTGTATCTGGCAAAAGATGAATGATATCTGACATTTTTTTCCCCCTTTGATTCCCCCAAATATCCGAAAATATAAATTAAGTTCCATCATATAAGTTGTTTTTCTCAGATTGGGTTACAATCATTAAAAATATATGTGAATATGTTGTCACATCTGCCCGTATTGGTTTGTCGTTTATTTTAAATACTACTATTTCATTCGCTGCATTTCAATAACTTGCAATCCATCCTTTGCTTTTTGAAAGTCTGGATTTCTTAGTAGTGTTTTTTGAAAAAAATATTTTGCACTGTCAATTTTTTGAATGGTGAAATATGCACCACCTAGATTATATAACACATCGGCATTTAGTGAATCATAAAATAAAGCTTTTTTCATATTAGAAATGGATTCTTTATAATTAGCCTTGATGCCGTTTTTGAGACCTATGATAAAATAATAATTACTAATTATTTTATCATATTCTTTAAATCCCAAATGTTGAGGATTTATCTTTCGCGCTTTATTCCACCATAGTTCTGCATTTTCCAAATCTTTTAATCTGTTATATGCTACACCAATATTTATGTACCCATCAATGAAATTAGGATAAATGTCTATTCCTTTTTGAAAATGATAAATAGCTTTTTTGAGAAAAACATCGGACTCGGCACTATCTTTAGTGTCGCTTAAGTTTATATTCGCAATACCAGCATTCAATTGAATCTTTGCACTTCCCGGAGCGTTTTTAACATCCGCTATAAAAAGAGTGTTATTGTCTTTCCAATCTCTACATCGGTTTATATTTCGCAAACTAAATAATATAAGAACGGTCAGAAAAATACCTATTCCAATACTACCTGTAATTTTAATAATTTTCTTTGACATTAGTTTTTCTAAAAAATGAAAACCGGTTACTATAAGTAAAATACAAAAACCCAGTGAAGGAATATATATAAAACGATCTGCGAAAATTGTGCCTATACTAAAAAAGAGGTTAGAAAATATTGAAAAAGTAATTAAGTAAAACAATATACAGAATGAATAAATTGATTTTCTTTTATATAAAAAAAATGCAACAAATAGTATTGCTAAGTGGATGCTAACAGATAAAAGGACGCGCCAATCAGTAAAGTTTGTTAAAGGTATTTGATTATAATTATAATCATAGGAAAGATGTACAGGGAATATTATTAACCTTATATAAAACAACCACGAGAGAAAAATTGTTGCCATTTTATTTTCTGTAGTAGCACTAACAAAAGGATTATTAAGTATATCGGTGCTGGGGATTCCATGGTTGTCTTTTGTTGCCAGATATCTCAAAAACAAAAATGCGATTGCAATAGAAAAATAAATGAAAGTAGTAGTAGTTTTGTTACTTGATCCTGAATTGCTAAAAAAATAAAGTATTAAAGGGAAAATAAAAACAAAAGTCAAAGCTGTTTCTTTGCTCATTAATGAAAAGAAAAAATAAATTGAGGAATAAATTAAATTTTTCTTATTTTTTATTTGTACATATTTTAGTAGTTGCAATGTAGACATCAGGAAAAACATTAAACACATCAAGTCATCTCTTCCCTTTATATTTATTACCGGTTCAGAATGTGCAGGAAGTGTAATAAAAAGTAATGTGATCATTGCTGCTTTCAGATTTACTCCTTCATTTTTTAAATTTTCCGAAAAAACTAAAATCTTTTTTAAAAAATTATAAATTAATATACCTGTAAAAGCATAAATGACAATATTTATCAAATGTGAAATCAAGGGATTATTTCCCCATAGTTGATGCTCTATTGCAAATGTGACTAGTGATAATGGACGATACCTTCCGCCAGATAGTATCATAATATCTGACTCTGTCATACCTGCAAAAGTATCTTTCGATAAAATATTCCATATTCCTGAAAATCCTTTCTGAGTAAAATTATTTTTTACAATAACAATAAAATCGTCGAGTGCATAATTATTAAAAACAGATAATCCAAAGCATACAATTACAACAATGGCAATAATCCATTTCCATTTGTTATCGGAAAGTATTTCATTTTTTGAAGTAATTTTTTCTCCGGAATAAGTATTTGAGTTTTTGTATGGTTTTTTTTTATTCATACAACAATAAAATATTAATATTTAACTTGTAAATTTAAAATCATTCAATAAGCAAATTTCATTTAGCATTTAAATAACATTAACAATTATCCAATAACAATTAACAATTAATAAATATCTAATACCTAATACCTAATACCTAATATCTAATATCTAATTTCTAATTTCTACTTCCTCAACTTCTCTTTGAATACTTTTCTAAATTTTTCCACCTTCGGGGCAACGACAAACTGGCAATAGGGTTGTTCGCCATTTTGATTGAAATAATTCTGATGATAATCGTCGGCTTTATAAAAAACCGTGAATGGTGATATTTCTGTAACGATCGGTTTATCATAAGCTCCGGATTTTTCAAGTTCGCTTTTTATCTTTTCAGCGATTTTATGCTGTTCTTCATCATGATAAAAAATAACCGAACGGTATTGAGTGCCAATGTCATCTCCTTGCCGGTTTAATTGTGTGGGATCATGCGATTTGAAAAATGCATGAAGTATATCGGTATAATTAAGCTTTGCTGTATCATAAACTACTTGTACAACTTCAGCATGGCCTGTACGACCATCGCATACTTCCCGGTATGAAGGATTTTTTATTGTACCTCCGGAGAAACCGGAAGCAACAGCAATAACTCCATCCAATAATTGATATTGAGCCTCAGTACACCAGTAACAACCACCGCCGAATGTAGCCGTTTCAAGTTTGTTTTTTTCCATCATAAAAATCAAAATTAATATTATTTATTTATATATTTTAATTTTAGTCATTATCAATTATTTTACCAATTCTCCATTCAATTTCCTCAAAATTGTTTCGGAAATTTTAGCATTAAATCTTGCCTCAGCCAAACGTTTCATCGCTTCTTCGAATGTACGTTGGGTATCATGTTGCTCAATAACAGAACTCATACCGATTCGGAAGCGTTCCTGAGAAACTGATAATACTTCACGTGCATATCCTATGTTTTGTTCTTCGATTTGTAAGAGTTCAAGATTTTTTTTGAATGTTTTCCAGGCATTCAATAAATCAGAATTTATTTGTGATTGTGCATATTCAAAAGATATATCTGAATTCAAAGCATCAATCTTAGAATTTTTTATTTGCCTGCTAATATTTAATCCATGAAAAAGTGGAATTGTTGCTGTTGCACCGTAATTAAAACCGTTAATTTGATTCAACAAGGTAAAACCGGCTTCATTGGTAGTTTTCGAATAGATGTAGTGGGCATTTAAATTTATCACTGGAAAACGCAAGGATTGTTTCTCTTTTAATTCAAGTTTAGAAATTCGTTGATTTCTTTTGAAATAATTTAATTGATTGTTTTGATTGATTACTGATTTTTTTAAATCGTCAATCATTGGTTTGTAAGTAATAACTACTGTGTCTTCAACAGCAAAAGGAGTTTCTATTTTTCTCCCCATCAATAGATTTAAATTCATTCGTGCTGCATCAATATCTGATTCAAGTGCAATTTCAATAGCACGCTGTCTGTTAAAATCTGTTTTTGCCTCCAACCATTCCAAACGTGATCCGGATCCATTCTTCATTTTTCGATCAGATATTGAAACCCTTTCTTCCGAAAAAAGTATTTCCTCATGCATGGATTTTAATAATTGCTGTTGTTTCACGATAGAGTAGTAGGCTGTAATTAATTCCTGCAAAGAATTTTCAATTTGAATTTTCAACTCATCTTGAGATAACATATAAAGTTCCGACAATTTTTCCTTCGTATTAAACATTTTCATTCCATCAAAGATTGTCCACGTGGTTACGAGATCCGCAACAGCATTTGTTGATAATGATGCATTACGGTTTACTTCAAGATTATTGCTGTATTTCTGTTTTAAAGAATTTGACGAACGTGTATAGGAAGCATTCGCATCGATAGTTGGAAGCATTCCTGAATTCCCGGCACTATTATTATTCTCTTGCTGGTCCTTTTTATTGGTAGCGATTCTGATATCGTAATTATTTTTTAAAGATATTTCAATTGCTTGTTGTACCGTCAATAATGAATCCTGCGAAAATGTTTTCACAGGGATAAAAAATAAAAACAAAAGAAAATACTTGTTATTCATTAATTAATAATAGGTTTCTGATTAACATAATCAGCGCTGTGAATATTGATCTTAGTTTATGATTTATAAGTGTTTTCATGAAATTCCTTAATCCTTTCTTTCAATGTCTTTTCGTGAAATGAATGTGTAAACAGAAGGAATAACATATAAGGTAAGCACTAAAGAAAATAATAGCCCGCCGGCGACAACAATGCCCATAGGCATACGGCTTTGAGAACCATTACCTAATCCGATAGCAATTGGCAAAGCGCCAAGTATCGTTGCAATACTAGTCATAAGTATAGGTCTGAGCCTCATTGTTGATGCTTCAATAACCGCCTCCTTTATATTTTGTCCCTGAGCTTTTTGCTGATTGGCAAATTCAACAATCAGGATTCCATTTTTTGTAACAAGTCCGATTAACATAATAATTCCAATCTGGCTGAAAATATTTAAAGTTTGGTTAAATATCCACAAAGAAATAACGGCACCGGCAAGTGCTAGAGGAACTGTCAGCATTATTATAAATGGATCAACGAAACTTTCAAACTGGGCGGCAAGGATAAGGTAAATAAGAATTAGGGCGAGAATAAAAGCAAACCAGATATTCGAACCGCTTTCTGCAAAATCTCTTGAAGCACCCGTTAGACCGGTGGAGAAAGACTCATCAAGGACCTTTTTAGAGATTTCGTCCATGGCAGCAATACCATCACCTATTGTTTTTCCCGGTGCTAAACCGGCAGATATTGTCGCTGATTTGTAACGGTTAAAATGGTA
>JANLOW010000309.1:0-14542 GCA_031366785.1 Bacteroidota bacterium
TATTTCGCATTGGAGAAATCATTGGATGTTGAATGGCTGCTAAATTACCGTGGAGGTAGTTTTTTACTGAGCGACATTCCATTATTGGAAAAAGAATGTGCTATTCGAGGTATAACCATTCAAATAATTGCTGAAGGACAAGCAGCTGCAATTATTACCGAGATTAGCAATCCGGAAGTCAATATGGATATTGTAAAGCTTGAAAAAGCGCCTAAAATTGCTGTGTACTCACCCAAAAATAAACGTCCATGGGATGATGCAGTTACAATGGCACTGACCTATGCCGAAATTCCTTACGATGTAGTTTATGATGAAGAAGTAATGCAGGGAAAACTTCCTTTGTATGATTGGTTGCATCTTCATCACGAAGATTTTACCGGTCAATACGGAAGGTTCTGGGCAGCCTATCACAATGCAGCCTGGTATCAGGAAGATGAGCGCTTACAGGAAGCAGCTGCACATAAGCTTGGATTTACAAAAGTTTCTTTGATGAAGCTTGCCGTTGCTCAGAAGATTCGTGATTTTACCTCGGGAGGAGGTTTTCTTTTTGCCATGTGTTCTGCCACCGATAGTTATGATATCGCTTTAGCTGCAGAAGGCGTAGATATTTGCGAAACGATGTTTGATGGAGATCCGGCAGATCCTAAGATGAATACCAAATTAGATTATAGTAAATGTTTTGCTTTTCAGAATTATAAACTGAGCACAAATCCTTACGAATACGAATTCAGTGAAATTGATAATGAACCACCGCTTCGACGTTTATCACGTGCTGAAGATTTTTTTACTCTCTTTGAATTTTCTGCAAAGTGGGATGCTGTTCCAACCATGCTTTGCCAGAATCACGAACAAGTTATCAAAGGTTTCATGGGACAAACGACAGCCTTCAGGAAAAAATTTCTTAAATCGAATGTACTAGTAATGGGAGAAACCAAAAATGAAAATGAAGCCCGATACATTCATGGCGAATATGGAAAAGGCACATGGACATTTTACAGCGGACATGATCCGGAAGATTATCAGCATCAGGTAGGTGATCCTCAAACAGATCTTGCCCTGCATCCAAATTCACCGGGTTATCGATTGATATTAAACAACGTTTTATTCCCTGCAGCAAAGAAGAAAAAGCAGAAGACGTGATTTAATGTGAGCAGGGGTATTGTATGCGACGGAATCCCCCTTCAAACAAGGCTGGCACTCAAAGTTCCGTCGAGCAGGTGAAATTAAGAGCCAGTGGTAGCGGAAAAATTATTTATTTTAAATTACAATTTCACAAACCTGCTTACACCATACGATTTATAGTTTCGTAAACGAACAATATAAACTCCGGAGGAAAGATTTTTAAGATCCAGTTCATACCAGGAATTTTTTATCATTTGCAATGGGACGGAATAAATTTTTCCCGCAATATCCAGAATTGTTAATTCATCAATCGTTCCTGCTTCTTCTGAAAGGTGAATGTAAATTTTATCCTTTGCAGGATTAGGAAGTAAAACAATTTCCGCTTGCTTTATCAATGTCGGAACATTCGTAATTTTTGATGGAATACAATTCCCATTTATATTAGTTACAGTATGTTCAGCATCCTGATTGATAATATCGGTAATGGAGTTTATACAAATCTGAGTATCCGTAATAGCACTGAAATATATTCTTACCAATGCTTGTCCGGTATTTGAACGCTGTAAAGAAGAATCTTCCAAAGAAATAGCGAAAACTTCATTCGTGCCTGGTTTAAATCTTACATCAACTGGAAATTCTATCGGACTTGCAAGACTTACAACACTACTAATTGTAATCCCACTCATTTTAAACTGATATGCTTTTACTTTTGTAAATGGATTTAATATTTCTATATCCAAATAGTTATTTGTGGAATCAACATTTGAAATTGACAAGCTGTTTGTATCATTCGGATTTGAAATGTTTCTAGGAAAAGTACAATGATTTTGTGCACTTCCTCCGACGTGCATTGAATTTCCGCGAAGACACCAATTGACAAGCGAAGCATCATAAACAGTAATCTTATTGTCCCTGTTTAAATCATTGCAATTTGTTGCGGGCATTGACGATTCAATGATATCCAAATACGTAAAAACATCCTGCGAATCAATTACTGCATCCTGAAAAACATCGCCATAAATTCTGGATCCACTACACACACCATTGCAATCCAATTCAGCATTGCCGCCGGGTACACCTAAACAATCAATAAAAGGAGAGCAATTGGAAAGCAATGTATAAGATGGCATTCCGCCGGGATTGTGAACAATATGCACACAAATCTGAACGGCATTGTTGATGTAATTAGTTTCATAACGACCTAATGCATCGGGTAAGTGTTTCGAATTAATAATAATTGCAATTCGATAATCACCTGTTGGCACATCGGTAATATCTATCCATTGGCATTGAGTATTTGATTCATAGGTGTCGTAACACCCGGCAGAAATTCCCATATTACCACAAGTATATTGTCCGATACCGCAGAGATCAAATACGCAATACCCATTTTTATGCCCGGCAGGGATAAGATTATTATTACTATCAAACAATCTATAATCACCATATCCTTCATAATGCGAATGGCCGTGACAATTGTTTGAATTAAAAATTCCCGGTTGCGTATCTGCATTACCTATGAAAAAATCCTGCGTACCAATGTTATCAATATGAGAGGTAAAAGCAATTACACTTCGCAATCCATATCCGGTTACACAACCCTCATCGACATCGCATGTTAAAGCAATTTCATTTTTCAAAAAAAGACTTTGAACAAATAATGTTGAATCTAATTTTAGATCGGGTCCATTACAACTCGGATTTGGAAAATAAACACAACTTGAATCATTTTCTGTAGCAATGGGATTGTAATTGCATGCATTAATATCCAGGCAACCCCGCACGGGACCTAGAAATGAGAAATTGAAATTAACAGAATCCGGACAGGAGTCTATGTTATCACCGATACGAAAAAGATAATGCTTACCGGCGAAGAGAACTACATTGAGATTAGCTTGTAAGCCGCAATTGTAATCGTTATTATATGCATAGGATCCTTGTACACTTTCTGAATATGGTAAATGCGGACAATTCTCATATATCCAGATTTTAGTATCGCACGTATTAAGTCCGCACATGTTTAATTTATAGTTACCGGATTGAGTAGGAGTAAAATCATACCAGGTATCATCAAACGGAGCCGTATGACCTCCTGCTATTAATGGAATTGGATTCGTACAGTAGTTGCCAGGCGGACAATTAAAAGCATATTGAGCCTGATAGCCAAAGTTAGAGTTGCTGTCTTTAAGAATTCCATTCACAAAAAACTGATATTTTCCGGGGCTGATTATTCCGTCACCAAACTGATCATTAATTATAAAGAAAGAACAAGTTACGGATGGTATGCAAACAGTATCACTCATGGAAGAATCGCCGCTTGCAAAAATATTTCCCTGCGAATCGACAATTTTCCATGAAATTTCAGAAGGATAATCATCAGCAATTATTTTTACAATAACTTCTATAAACCCCGATGAACAAGCAGCGAAAATTTGTGATGAAAAAAGAAAGAAGATGAGAATAAGAAGGTGTCTTTTCACTGCAATTATTTTGAATAGAATAAAGATAAATGGAAAAGCAGTTCAATGGAAATAATTTCATGTTTTTTATCACAAGGCAATCGTGAATAAAGAAACTTTATCAATTGTTTATTGTAAGATTTAATCAAATTAAGAGTATCGAGTTCTTGGTTTTTATCCTTTTCTTCGGTTTCAATTTTTTTATTGATAAATAAAGGCCTCAGCACTTCAATTAATAGATTAACTTACTGTAATATTTAACAGGAAAATGATAAATATAAAATAATTCAAAGTAGATAAAAAGTTCCATTTTTTTTGATTCTTATCAGATAGATATTGCAAATGCATCAGGCTAATAATTTTTACTTTTGAGACAACAATCTAAAGGTCTGCTGACTTTTCAAAAATTTATAAAAATAGATAATTCGATATAAGAATTATTTATAATACAGTTTCTTTAAACTCAAAAGTTCCCTACTGGATGACATTGTATTTGAGGCGTAAGTGCCGTCCATTTGCCGCCAATGTAATTTAGTTACCTCTTATAGCCCTAGTTCGGCGGCAAATGGACGGCACGCCAAACCCTAATACAATGTCATCCAGCGGAACTTTTGAGTATAATGAATCTATTTTTTGAATTAATTCTCAAATTGAATTAGTTATTTATTTTAAATTTGTAGAGGATCTTCAGATCTTTAATCAGTAGTCTCAAAAAAAATTATTAACCTGACGCTTATGCGATAGATATAGGGATTAATTCTTAATTCATGATACTTGATACTTGATACATGATACTTGATACATGATACCCCCTTATTCCCTCACCGCCTCCAAATATAATTCCTCCACCTTTTTCCTTGCCCAGGGTGTTTTTCTTAAAAACGTTAAGCTTGATTTAATACTAGGATTTTCTTTAAAGCAATTGATATTTATGCGGTGACTTAATTCTTCCCACCCATAAATAGAGTGGAGGTGTTCTAAAATCGTTTGCAGTGTTATACCATGCAATGGATCATTGGATTGCTGTGCCATTTTATAAATTATTTACTTAAAACATTATCAAAAGTAATGATTAGAGGTTGCAATTTTACAATCGCAGAGACTAATGACTGTATTTCTTCTATTATATTTTGAAATATTTTTTAACAACTATGCCAAATTGGTTATGCTTTAGAAAATAAGTTTATTAAAATATCCATTTTAAAAGGATTGTATTTAATTTTTCTCAAGACCACCTTTGCTTCATGAAAATAGCCGGAATTATTTCTTTGATTTTTATATCGTGTCTGCAAAAAGCGAATGCCTGGGGTTTTTGGGGGCATCAGGTAATTAATCGCATGGCATGTTTTACATTGCCGCCAAATCTATTTTCTTTTTATAAAAATCATATTGATTACGTGACGACCCATGCCGTTGATCCCGACAAAAGAAGATATTCTGATCCTGCTGAAGCTCCGCGGCATTTTATTGATATCGATCATTATGGTGTTCATCCCTTTGATTCTATTCCCGAAAGGTGGGATGATGCTGTTGAAAAATTTACAGAAGATTCATTGAATAAATATGGCATTGTTCCCTGGAGAATTAATAGTATGTATTATCAATTGACAAAGGCTTTCAGAGAAGCTGATGTTCAAAGGATACTGTACTATTCGGCGAACCTCGGGCATTACATTGCTGATTCGCATGTGCCATTGCATTGTTCTGAAAATTATAATGGGCAAATGACCAATCAGACAGGTATACACGGTTTTTGGGAATCTCGTTTGCCTGAATTATTTGGAGATGATTACGATTATTTTGTCGGGCATGCAGCATATATTACAAATGTCCAAAAATACTGTTGGGAAAATATTCATGAAAGTTTTGCTGCTCTTGATTCTGTTCTCGAATTTGAAAAAGTACTAAATGCTCGATTTGATACTGATAAAAAATATGCTTTCGAAGTACGGGGAAATCAGTTAATGAAAGTGTATAGTAAAGAATATTCTTCCGATTATCATTCCGATTTAAATGGTCAGGTAGAGCGGAGGATGCAGAAGGCTATTCTTGCCGTTGGTTCATTGTGGTATACAGCGTGGGCTAATGCAGGAATGCCTGATCTTTCCGATGAAGATATTTTGAATAATGAAAAAACAATACCAACAGAAGAAAATATTAGCGTAAATGATTCAACGAAATTGTTTATGAATAAAAGGGACTGTGACCACTGACCGCTGAATACTGCTGATAAAAGTTATTAAGGTGATAAGTTTGATTATATATTTTTTTGAAATCAAATCAAACAAAGAAATCACCTTCATCACCCTAATCAATTAAAATCAAAGTTCCTTTGCGGAATATAGTTTGCTTCCTATCCGGCCCGACAGAGACAATACTTATTGGCACATTCAATTCTTTTTCCAGATAGGAAATATATTCATTCATAGTTTCCGGAAGTTCTTTTTCTGAATGCATTCCTGTAAGAATATTTTTCCAGCCTTTCATGATTTTATAAACGGGGATTACAGTTTCGTTTACAATATCAAAAGGTAAATAATCAATTACATTATTTTTTATTTTATAATGAGTACAAACTTTAATCTCATCAAAGCCGCTTAATACATCGGGTTTGGTCATGATTAAATCAGTAACACCATTGATCATGATGGCGTATTTGAGAGCAGGTAAATCTAACCATCCGCAACGTCGCGGCCGGCCTGTGGTTGCGCCGACTTCATTTCCCTGTTTGCGTATAAATTCTCCGGTAGCATCATTTAATTCAGTAGGAAATGGTCCGCTGCCGACACGGGTACAATACGCTTTGAAAATTCCGAAAACTTTACCGATGTGTTGAGGGGCAATTCCTAATCCTGTGCAGGCACCGGCGGTAATGGTATTGGAAGAAGTGACAAATGGATATGAACCAAAATCAATATCGAGTAGAGATCCCTGAGCGCCTTCGGCAAGAATTTTTTTACCGGCAGAAATTTCTTTGTTGATCAAGTACTCGCTGTCGACAAAATTTATCTCTTTCAAAAATTCAATGGCCTGAAAAAAAGCAGATTCATCGTCAGCAAATTTCTGATCGAAAGTCATGTTTTTAAGTAAGTCGATGTGTTTGTTTTTCAAACGATCGTATCGTTGCCTGAAATCAGCCGCTTCAATATCTCCGACACGGAGACCGTTTCGGCCGGTTTTGTCCATGTAAGTAGGGCCAATTCCCCGTAGCGTAGAACCGATTTTTTCTTTTCCCTTTAAAGTCTCGGAAGCCTCATCCAGAAGGCGATGCGTAGGGATGATCAAATGAGCTTTCCTGGAGATGAATAATCGTTTCTTCACATCGACATTCATACGCTTTAGCGCATCAATTTCTTTCTGAAAAGTTATTGGATCGATAACCACACCGTTGCCGACAATATTGACGGAACCCTCATGAAAAATCCCTGAGGGTATTGTATGTAAAACATGTTTAACGCCTTCGAAATTCAGCGTATGTCCGGCATTGGGGCCACCCTGAAAACGTGCGACAACATTATATTCGGGGGTAAGTACGTCGACAATCTTACCTTTTCCTTCGTCTCCCCATTGGAGACCGAGAAGCACATCTACAGGCATTTGGATAGAGTTTTACAATTTTGTAAAAATAGTATTAATCTAACAAATGGTATTATAAAACAAAAAAAATACAAGCCGGCTTAAAATAGAATTTCTAAACCGGTTTGTATTCTTATTTCAAAAGTAAGATTATCTTATAATAGAGATCTTACCTTGATGAATCTGCTTACCATCGACAACTATCTTAAAAAAGTAAATAGCAGGTTTAAGTTCAGACAGATCAATTTCCAATTGTTGAGATTCGGGATTTAATTTTTTATAATAGAGCGAAACGCCTAAGATATTTGTAATTTCAATCAAGCCATTTTCAGTAGACAATAAATTGTAATTTAATGAAATCTTACCGGTGGTTGGATTAGGGAATAACTTAAACGAATTTATTGCGTCAGCTGACTCTGTAAAATCTGAAGATTTTACAGAAGGATCCGACAATCGTTCTATAAATTCTTCGACAGGGTGTTTAGGATTCGGAGGAAGTGGCGGATATGAACTAGAAACGATAAAGTTTGTATTTAGTTGGCATCCTGTTAATCCGAATGTTAAATGAATAACTCCTCCAGATATTGGCCAGACAATAATAGCTGACTCTTTATTATTATTCGGATAGCTAATGGTTGCATTTCCGAAATTGGGAATTACATTCCAGGAATAATAATTATCATAAGCAGAATTATAATTAGTGATTGTATATAAATGTGCTCCTGAATAAGCCAGCCCTGAAATTATCGGAGCAGGCATATCCGAAGGAAAACTATTTACAACAGTACTTGCAGTAGTTGTACAATTATTATTATCCGTAACAGTTACAGTATAAGTACCGGCTGATAAATTTGTCATTAATTGAGAAGTAGTGCTTGTACCGGAACTCCAATGATATGAATAAGGCGCTGTTCCACCGGTTAACGTTGCAACATTTGCTTTTCCGATATTTAAACCTGGGCATGTTGAGGTTGAATTTGTTATTGCCGTAAAAGGATATACCAGAATGGAACTAGTGGTGATATTTCCACAGTCATTGGTTGCGGTACATGTAATTGTGCCACTTGTAGAAATTGCAGTACCCCAATTAACAGTAATTAAATTTCCACTCTTAATAAAAGTGGCTCCTGAAGGTACAGTCCAACTTGTTGTAATAATATTCTGACTAAATCCTAAAAAACGATTGTTGCATGTTGAATTTTTTCCAACAATTGATAGACTGAAAGATGGATTATAGATTTGAACAGGAGATGTTGCTGAGCATTGCGAAGAGTTGGTTACCGTTACTGAATATTCACCAGGTGTTGTAGCTAAGTAAGACTGACTGTTTGCTGTAGAAATTGGTTGTCCATTAAAATTCCATTGATAACTTGCAAATGATTGAGTCTCCAAATTAGGAGAACAATTCGAAAATAAATCTCCTGTTGAAACAAATGGTTCAGGAAAATTTTGATTTTCAATTAGGTCAATATTCCTTACAGTAGTGCCGAAACTTCCGGAAATAGTTACAGAATAGGAACCTGGTGATAATCCTGAAATTGATTTAGTTGTTGCTCCATTGCTCCACAAATACGATGAAGCAGTTCCATTAGAAACATCAGCAGTAAGCAAGCCATTATTATAATTCGGACATGTCGGGTTAATAGCTTGGGTAATTACCCCCTGAACTATACTTTGCCTATAATAAGCACTTATAAATCCTATATCTACTCGGAATTTATGATTAAAGAATGAATTAGGTATGCGGTTTGTAACTAATTCACACGTCCATATATCTACCTTACCAGCTAAGGGTAATAACATAGTATACGAATTATTAAATGTTGTGCCAACATAAAATCCGTCTCTATACCAGTTATATTTTATAGCCGTTAGCGGTGTTATAACACCCGTATTAGCATCTTCAAATTGTGCCAAAGGATTTATTACACTGAAATTATCATTTAGTGTTAATGTAAAAGTAGAGCCATAATCTCCTTGAATTATACCTGAAAATGGACTTGAGACGAAAAGAGGAACATCATCATTTTTAAAAGGCATAGATCCATATTTAAACCAAACAACACCATCAATTATATTTCCTGTAGAGGGGTTATTTATATAATCCGTACAAGCACAGAGAGTAGATAAAGTACAATTGAGGATTGAAATATTGCCATTACTGCAACGATAATAAGGATCATCACTGTTATAATTTGTAATAAAATTTGTATTTACATCATCAGTAGTTCCTGTATGAATAAAATTAGGATCCGAGTTTAATCCCTGAAACCATAAATAATTTCCATGATTATCACTATAAACAGGATCTATACTTGATTCGGAAGAAAATAAAGGTAAAATATGAGTTTGTTTAGTATTGTTAGCAAACAATTCCAATCTATGTCCTCCTTTATGATCGTAATTTAAAAATAATTTATCAACTTGTGAAATAGAAGAAACAGAACATGGCGGACTTTGTAAATATTTATCAGGAATATACATAGTAAGTAAAATCCTATCCATGGTTTCGTCAATTTTATTTGCTTGATCTTCTGCTGTAATCATATGTGTTAAATCTGGAGCAATGTCCTTAATATCTCCCAAATAAATTTCTGCTTTCGGCGTAGGATAGTTGGGAATAATCATTGGATGAGCAATGTTGTGCATAGTATCTAAGATGGGTTCAATAACATTAAAATACCTATTATACTTCTCAATTTCATCGGATCCTCCCCAATACTCTTGTTCTAAATTATTAAAATCGATACATTCTAAGCAGCTTGTCGAAGATAAAGCGACGCGAGAATTATAATTGTCAACATTTCCAAAGAAAGATGTTGGTCCTCCTGCAAGGTTTGTGGCACCTCCTATGGCACCAATTTGAATAAGGGGGTTTTGCGTTTTTAAATAACTAATAAAATTTCTTAACCTCCCTTCCAATGTAGAATTATACGGAGTAGTATTAGGTTCGTCTCTACTAAATACTTTATTTTCTAAATTGTATAGAAGTATATAGTTATAATCATATTTTATAATATAATTTTGAAGATTTGTTAAATAGGTGTCATTGTTAATTATAACATTACCAAATATTTCAACATACAATCCTTTTCTTGACCCGATTGTACAACTTTGACCATTTGAAAAGGAATGAAGTAGATTAAAAAAGATTAATAATGAAATTATTATTTTTTTCATGACATTATGTTTTTTAAAAATGTTTCTTACCTGCTAATTAATCACAATTAATTTCATACAATCTTTATTACCAGAAATACTTTCGAATAAAATAAAATAAGTGCCGGCAGAAAGTTGAGATCTTAAATGCAATTGAAATCGATTGTCTTTTGTTGAAATATTTTTATCGCTTTGAAAAATAATACTTCCTGTTAAATCTAGAATCGTGAACTTATTTAATTGTTTCTTCGATTCAATTGTTAAATCTGAAAATGATATGTTTAAAGGGTTTGGGTATATTATAATTTTTGATATATCCATTATCAATAAATCATTTATTGAATTTGTGTTATCCAAATTCTTCTTCAGCACCATTCCTTGTGATGAACAACCTTGGCATGAGTTTGAATTATAGATTTCACCACAAAGCAACAGACTGCCATTACGATCCGTAATATTATCCATTACAGAGGCTTGAATAAATCCTATTGAAATAGTATCACTATTTTTTATATTCCCTTGAACATCAAATTCTAGAATATTAATCGAATAATCGTTAGAGCCAAGCGAAACAACTATATCATTATTTGTTAGAACAGTTGCAACACAATTATTAGCATTGTTAAATTTTTTCACCCATTGAATTATACCTGTACTATCTGTTTTAATAATTTTGGAAATCTTATCAAAGTAGTCATACGAGCTTATTAGAAATCCTCCATCCAACATTTGATTTATTGTTCGCGCATAAAAATCCAATGTATCTGAAAATCTTATAGTTTTCAAATTATTACCTGTCGAATCAAATTCACTGTACGCAAGATCATATTGATTACTATCTACTAAACTTATTAGAGTTCCGCATATCACAATATTACTATTATAGCTTCTTATTAAAGATGAAGGGAAATAGCTAACTTCAAAATATAAATTTTTAGACCATAGACTATCACCTTGATCGTTTAATTCTAAGATAGCGTTAAAATAGGGATTAGGAAAAGACTTAAAGGAACATAAATAATTATTGCCTTTTCTTAAAATTGAACACGGATATTGATCGTTAATTCCACCCAAAGTTTTTTCCCAAACCACATGACCAGTAGAATCAATGCGAATGAAATATAAATCAGTACCATTATTATTAGACTGAATGATACCACCTACCAAACATCCACCATCACCGGTATTAAGAATACACTTAGCAGAATTATTACCTGTCCCTGCATTATATTTATCACCAATAATGTGCCATATCTCATTTCCATTACTATCAAGTTTCGCTGCAAAATAATTCCCAGCAGAGCTCTGATCCTGATAACCTCCAGCTAAAAAATACCCCTGATCAGAAGTTGTATCTACTGATGTTATAAAATTATCAAGACTATATGAATATGTGTTCAACCATTCATATTGAGCAGAACATTTTAAACACAGAATTAAAAAAAATAATACGAAAAATAAATATTTCATTTTTTAAAAATTATATTCTAAAAAATCTATTCAAATTAATATCCTTTTATTGTTTATAAATAAGTAAGTGTTAAAGATATGATTTTTATATGATCAAATGTTTCTTACCTACTAATTAATCACAATTAATTTCATACAATCTTTATTACCAGAAATACTTTCGAACAAAATAAAATAAGTGCCGGCAGAAAGTTGAGTTCTTAAATGCAATTGAAATCGAGTGTCTTCTTTTGAAATATTTTTATCGCTTTGAAAAATAATATTTCCTGTTAAATCTTGAATCGTGATCTTATTTATTTGTGTCTTTGATTCAATTGTTAAATCAGAAAAAGACATGTTTATTGGATTTGGGTAAATTTTAATTTTAGATGCATCTTTTAATAAAAGATCATTTATATAATTTGTACTTTCAAAATTCTTTTTCAATAACCATCCAAAAGAAGAGCAACCCTGACAAGAGTTTGAGTCGTACATATCTCCACAAATTATCAAGTTGCCATTGTGATCAGTTATATTATCCAGTATTGTAGTTTCACGAAATCCAATTGAAACTGTATCAATCATTTTTAAATTCCCCTGCATATCAAATTTCAATATTTTAATTGAATAATCGTTGGAGCCAAGTGAAACTACAATATCATTATTTTTTAATACAGTTGCAGCGCAATAATTAGCATTGTTAAATACTTTTACCCATTGAATTATACCAGTGCTATCTGCTTTAATAATTTTTGAAATATCATTAAAATAATCAAATGAACTTAATAAGAATCCACCATCGATTGTTTGATTTATTGTAATAGGACCAAAAATCAATGTATCTGGAAAACGTTTTGTATCTACAATTTCACAACTCGTATCCAATTCACTATATGTTAGATCATAAAAACTACTATCCAGTATATTTCGCGCAATCCCGCAAATAATAATATTTCCATTAACGCTTCTAATCATTGAAGATGGGTAGTCGCTAGGAGTAATCGCGAGATTTTTGGACCAAAGGCTATCTCCTTCATCGTTTAATTTTAAGATAGCATTAAAAGTTGGATTAGGAAAAGAAAAGAATGTACACAAATAATTATTTCCGTCTCTTATTATTGAATTAGGATATTGATCGTTAATACCTCCGTACGTTTTTTCCCAAACCACATGACCAGTAGAATCAATGCGAATAAAATATAAATCTATCCCATTATTATTTGACTGAATGATACCACCTACCAAACATCCACCATCACCAGTATTAAGAATACACTTAGCAGAATTATTACCTGTCCCTGCATTAAATTTATCTCCGATAATCTGCCATATTTCATTTCCATTACTATCAAGTTTCGCTGCAATATAATTCCCTAAAGAGACCTGGCCCTGAACACCTCCCGCTATAAAATATCCTTGTTCAGAAGATGTATCTACTGATGTAATAAAATTATCAAGACCAATTGAATACGTATTCATTCATGCATATTGGGCAGATAAATTAAAACTAATAAAGTAAAAAATAGGTATCAGCAACAAGGATTTCATTTTCAAAAATGATATAAGAATTATTTACAATCAAATATAAAAATTATTTTCTGTTATGCAATACATTAGAGAAAAATTATTATTGCTTTTATGTGAATTGCTTTATTGAATTAATTATTCGATGAAAAATGCTCCCATGTACCCATTTAATCTTCCCAAATATGGCGGATAACAACATTGAATACATAGGCCAGATCTATATACTTTATGAAAGGTATTACTATTAATAACAGTATCACCGTTATAGTAATAGGTAAAAACACCATCTTGTAAACCACTTACATAACAATCTACATCTGACCATGATACATTCCAGTTTGCAGATGTATCTGGAAATGGGATATAATTTTGCGCAATAACTTTATCTAACAGAATAGAATTAAAATAAAAAAAGAAAAATATTTTGAAAAATAATTGTAATTTCATTATTATTAAATTATTTTTAATTCAAATCCACTCGCCGGATCCGATAGCTATCGGATCCACCTTCACATATGGCCGGCGCGCAAAGATTCCGGCGAGCAGGGCTTTTTTTCCCATTGCAAAATTCCTTTCTTTGAACCAGTGTTTTTGCTATTTGCGGCTTAGTCACGCGTGAATCTAAGAATTGTACTAAAAAGATTTTTTTTTACTCACGCTTAAGACTAAGCCGAGCTAGAATGTAAGATAAAAAAATTTTATTTCCTAAAAATTAAAAGGTAGCCAGATTCAACTGAAATAATAGATAATCTTAAAAACAAATAGGAAAAATCAATTCTGAAATTGCCTGATAGCAGCCGGCAGATCTTCGGTAATTGTAAATACCGTATTCAGTTTTGTGATAATAAGAAGTTCTTTAATCTTATCATTGATACAGCAAATCGTTGTATCTCCTCCATTTTTTCTGCTTTTAGTCAGGATGTTTACGAGCACATTCAGGCCATTACTATTCAGGTAACGAAATGCTTCCATAGAGATTACAAAACTGTTAATCCCTTTATTGATGAAATCCTGAATTTCCTCGAGAAGGGGAGTAGCCTGATTTTTATCAATTAGATTCCCGCTCATTTCTACAATGGCATATGTTCCTTTGTTGTTGATTGTGTATGTGAAGTCCATGGGTGTGAAAATAGTAGTTTAAATTAATTCTGCAAATATAGAAATTATTATTTCTGAGAAAGATAATACCAACAATTGTTCATTAATGTTGTGCTTAGTGCCAATATTCATACGGTTTTACGGTTCTTGCA
>JANLOW010000331.1:0-28282 GCA_031366785.1 Bacteroidota bacterium
ACCACTTATATTTTTAATCTCATCAACCAGATCTGCAACCATTAATACATTTATTTGATTTCTGTTGGCCGATAAAGTATTCACCTCTATATTTTCAATGACATTTGGAATAATAAGGCAGTTAGAATTTTCTAAACCGCATGTTCTCATTCCATTCAATAAATAGGATGATACAGATGTTATAGCTGAAGCCTTACGTACAATAAATTGTGTAATCATTTTTTTTAAAAACGAACCCTTAAAAAATTTTCCTGTAACATACCCCGACCATTGTTCGGAAATAATAAAGGGAATTTTTTTTCGCTTCGATAAATACCATGCGACGATTCCTGTTCTCGTTAAAATATAAGCATGTAGAATATCAGGCGTTGAAGTTTTATTTTTTAAAATATTAATTCCTTTATTCAGAGCCGTTAAATACCGAATACTATTTATTATTTTTCCAAAAGCTGAAATATTTTTTTTAAAATAAATGAGTACTTCTCTCAGATCATTATTTTCGCTTTCATCAATTTCAAAATTATTGGAAAGATTAATAATCGGATGAATATAGACTACAGTGATATTATTATATTTACTAATTGCTCTGGCATGCTTCTGAATAAAGACACCAACTTGAGGATCCTCACGGTTAGGATACCATTTGGTAATCATCCAGATATTAAGTCTTTTTTCCATTAAAAAGAATTTTGGTAACCTTGTACTTGACTATGTATTCTTCTAAAGAAACTATTTTTTTTGCAAAGTAAGAAGAATATAAAAGTAAAATATTAACGAATTTTTCTAATTCGCAGTCTTAATGAATTTCCTATGACAATTACATCAGAGAATGCCATTGATAATGCACCTATCATAGGATTCAACATTCCTGCTGCAGCTATTGGAATGGCAATTACATTATAAAAAAATGCCCAAAAAAGATTTTGTTTTATAGTTGTATAGGTCATTTCACTTATCCTTAAAGCATTAAGTAAAATTTTAAGATCGAGTTTATCGAGTAAAATAACTTGCGCCGATTGAATAGCCGTCTCAGAAGCATTGCTTATGGATATTCCAACAGTCGCCTGAGCTAAAGCAGGTGCATCATTAATACCATCTCCAATCATGGCTGTCGGGTTTTCCTTAACGAGTTTATCCAGTATTTCTAATTTTTCTTTTGGAAGTTTTTCATAGTAGATTTCAGTAATACCTGTTTGAGATGCAACTGCCTCACATTTAAGTTTCCTGTCACCACTCAACATAATTATACGTATTCCTCTTTTCTTTAATTCATTGATTACTTCAGATGCAAATGGTTTTACCTCGTCTTCAATATCCACAGTTGCTATAAGCTCGTTGTTTTTTAATAAATAAATATCATGCGTTAAATCTTTATAGAAATGTTTAACCATTTGAAAAGATCCGGCACTATACATATTTCCATTCGCATCAGTTGCATTAATTCCTATTCCTTTATCTTCAGTAATTTCTTTCCATTCGAAAGCCGACGAAGAATGGGGTAGCAACTCATTCTGAATTGCTTTGGCTATCGGATGACCGGAATGTTTTTCAAGAGAATAGAGTAGTGGACGAATTATTGTTTCATCACCGGCAATACAGGTTATATTTTTTATTTTGAAGTTGCCGGTAGTAAGCGTTCCGGTTTTATCAAAGACAATAGTTTTAATTCCTGAAAGTAATTCTAATGTTGCGCCTCCTTTTATTAAGATACCATTTCTCGCTGCTCTGCCCAGACCAACCATTACTGCAGTTGGAGTAGCTAAGCCCATTGCGCAAGGACAAGAAATAACCAATACGGCAATGCTTCTCATTAATGCCTGTGAGACGGAAATATTCAAAATGGAATATGAAATTATAAAAGTCATCAAAGAAATTCCCATTACAACAGGTACAAAGATTGCGCTTATTTTATCACCCAGTTTCTGAATCTTAGGTTTGGAATGTTGAGCGGCTTTTACAAGTTCAATTATTCTTGATAAGACGGTGTCTTTTCCTACATGTTCAATAATAAAACGTAATGAGCCATCATCTACAATTGTTCCCCCTGTAACTTCATCGCCAATGGTTTTAAAAACAGGTTTGCTTTCTCCGGTAATCATTGACTCATTAACCAATGCCTGTCCAAAAATAATTTTCCCGTCCATTGGAATCCTGTCACCCAAATTAATTAAAACAGTATCATCAATTTTTAAATCTTCAACATTACACTCTGTAATTTTTTCTTTACCATCAATTGAATTAATTTTTTTAGCACTGCTTGGCTGTAATGCTTTAAGATTTAAAATAGCACTCGTTGTTTGTTTAATTGAACGCTGTTCAATCAGGTTTCCAAGTAAAACAAGTGTGATGATTGTTGCTCCAGTTTCAAAAAACATGTACTGATGTACTTCCGGGCTCCCATAATATTTTATCATTCCCGCAAGACTATAAACAAAAGCTGCAGTGGAGCCTATAAAAATCAATACATCCATATTCGGGCTGCCAGCACGAAGAGAATAAAAAGCGCTTTTACCAAAATGCATTGTACCAATCACCATAACCGGTAGGCAAAGCAATAATTGAAAAACCGGATTATGCAGAAATGGGTAATTTAAAAACATATGTAAAACAAGAGGTACGGTAAAAAGCAGAGAAAGAAAGAATTTCCATTCCGATTTTTCATTCGAATGATCTAAATGACTTTCGACAGAAGAATTCTCCACAATATCTGACCGGCTTTTTACCTTGTAACCGAGACGATTGATAGATTTTATGGCACCTGATACATCTTCGCTTTCTGAGTGATTAAATACCACTTCGCCGGTCATAAAATCAACATTTACATCCTTTAAACCGTCTTTAGTAAGTGTCTTTGTAATTGTTACTGCGCAATTCGCACAATCCATTCCATCAACTTTGAGTAATACCTTTTGATCCATAATTGAAGGGCAAAGGTAAGGGAATTAGAAACAAGTATCAGGTATCAAGTATCAAGACAAAAATCAGGATATTTATTACATAATACTTGATACAAGATAATATAAGTTACAAAAAAACCGCTAAGGCATTAAAGCAAAAAGCGGTCATTTGTGAAGGGTGAAAGACGGGGCTCGAACCCGCGACCTCTAGATCCACAATCTAGCGCTCTAACCGGCTGAGCTACAATCACCATTTTATTCCTTTCCTGGAATAGGGCTGCAAAAGTACCTAGTTTTAGATTAAAAAGAAATTTTCAGACAACTTTTCGTGAATTAGTTATCGATTAAATCAAATTTACTGTTTGAAAGTACCTGATAACATTCAATCTATGTCGGTATAAGAATTTTAATTTTCAATTAGTTAGACGTTTATTAAAAATTTTCTTTTAAAAAATCGTCCCATTTTTTTGTCTTATAAGTATTATCGCCGAAATATTTAAGAACCGGAAGAAGTTGATCCTTGGTTAAATAGCCCGGCATCGGTCCAATTACATCAAGATTTTCGTCCAGATAAACAGAAGTCGGATAACTCATCTGTCCATTTAAAAAATAGGCAGCAATTTCATTCGATTTATATTCTGGAACAAAGGTATATGACTTGTTTTTATATAAAATAGTATCCTTCGTTTCAGCATCCAGTTTAACCGGATAAAAAGTAGCATTCATATATTTAATAACACCTTTATCCTCAAAAGTGGTTGCATCCATACGCTTACACCATCCACACCAACTTGTATAAACATCAATAAATATTTTTTTAGGATTTTTCGAATTGGCTTCAATTGCTTCACTTAAACTCATCCAATTTATTTTTTCTTCAGCTTGAGCATTAGCTAATATAATTTGAAAAATAAATCCTGCAATCAATGCTAACTTTTTCATTTAGCTTTTTGTTTTATTTTATGTATAGTACAAAAGTAAAAAAAGTCGGAGAAAATTTCCCCGGCTTTTTTTACTTTTAGTGAACACCATGCATCATCTTTATTAATTTACGATAAATTAATACCAGAATTAATGCAGCTATTCCGCTCATTAGAATAAATATCATAAAAAATTCGTACAAATTAGTAATCTGAAAACCCAATAATGTAGGGTATTCTATAGACCCTGCCGCAAGTGGAGTTTCTCCTGCTCCCGGAGGTATTAATGCACTTAATGATCCTGCCAATTTATTTGCAGCTGCATTAGCCAGAAACCATGTTCCCATAAGCAAAGAGGCAAAACGAACCGGAGCAAGTTTTGATACCATCGACAATCCAATCGGTGATAGACAAAGTTCTCCCATCGTATGTAAAACATATAACGATGTCAGCCACCACATAGATATTTTCGTATTTGTATCAACGCCTTTGACTCCAATAGCAATAACAATGTATCCAACACATAAAAGCCCTAAACCTAAAGCCATTTTCAATGGAGATGAAGGTTCCTTTTTCTTTTTTCCCAATCCAATCCATAGCATGCTAAACAATGGAGCAAGTAAAATAATTCCCAATGGATTTATAGACTGAAACCAAGATGCCGGCATTTCCCATCCACCAATATGACGTTCTGTTTGTTTATCTGCGAATAGTGTCAATGAAGCTCCCGCTTGTTCAAAAGCACTCCAGAAAAAGATCACAAAAAACGCAAGAATAAAAATAACCCAAATCCTTTGTTTCTCATCCTTTGAAAGAGAAGTGTCTGTAATAATTAATGATGGAATCGCAAGTGCAGATGCAAAAATACATGAACCTATTAAATCAAGTCCCAGTACTTTATTGAAAACAAAGACAAGAACAAAACCAATGGCAATAATAAATCCTGATTTTCCCATATTTGTTTTAGGTCCCTCTGCAATTTTCTGAGCTTTATCTGCTTTTAACCGATTCGGTGGCATACCAATTGATTTTCCTTCAGGATCAATCAGGTATTTATTTTTTAATAATTCAAAGCAGATAACACTAACAATCATTCCTATTCCTGCTGCAAGAAATCCCCACTTAAAATCATGAATGTTGCCCGTATCACCGAGGCCACCGCAAACCAGCGGACTAAAAAATGCTCCCAGATTAATTCCCATATAAAATATAGTAAAAGCACCATCTACACGTGAATCAGTTTTTGTATATAGTTGTCCTACCATGGTTGAAATATTCGGCTTGAAAAAACCGTTACCAATAATTAAAAGGGTAAGACCTGCCAGCATAAATGTATTTGACATTTCAGTACCTAACATATTTCCACAAAAAAACATCAGAAATTGGCCAAGAGCCATAAGTAAACCACCTGCTAAAATACTACGACGATTTCCCCAATATCGATCACTTATATAACCTCCAATCAAAGGTGTTAAATAAACTAAACCTGTATAACTTCCATATATATTTGAAGCATCTTTATCGCTGAACAAAAGTGCTTTAGTCAGGAATAATACAAAAATAGCCCTCATGCCATAATAACTGAAACGTTCCCACATTTCGGTTACAAAAAGAACATACAATCCTTTTGGATGCCCTGTTTTTATTGCCGGTGTATTCATCTATTTTTTTTTTAATTTATAGATCGCAATGTAATTAAATTTTTATATGCCAAACAATCACAAAAAAAGCATTTTGATCTTCAATTAAAGCATTCTTATATTTGTTGTCATGAAAAAAATCTCTGTAATACTTATTTTCCTAATTTCTTTTCATTCTTTACCGGCACAAACTTTTAAAATTTTTAAAGGAGATACAATTAACCGAGTCGATAACAAAGGATTGAAACAAGGTTTATGGAGGAAGTATTACAGCACTGATACATTGTTTTCGGAAGGCTACTATAAAAATAACTTTCACACAGGAACTTTTAATACATTTCATAAGAATGGAAAAATACAATCCATTTTGAAATTTAGAGGAACAACTGAAATAAGCAAAGCCGAACTATTTTATGAAAGCGGAAAAATTATGTCTAAGGGGAAGTATATCGATCATACAAAAGACAGCCTCTGGATATATTTTGATGAAGAAGGTTTTAAAAATGCCGAAGAATTTTATAAGAATGGTAAAAAAGAAGGAACATGGAAAATATTTTATCAAAGCGGAAAACCTTCTCGTATTGTCATGTATAAAAGCGATAAAAAGAATGGCCCTTTTAAAGAATTTTTTGAATCGGGAAGCCTTAAAATCGATGCACTCATGAACGATGATGAATTTGAAGGAATTGTTAAAATATATCACCCAAATGGTATATTATGGCAGAGCGGAATCTATAGTAAAGGATTGAAAGAAGGTAGTTGGAAAATCAATCTGGAAGATGGAAATCAGGAGAAAGAAGAAATTTATAAAAAAGGTGTTTTAACAAATCCACACAAAGAGGACAAGTAATTTTTGTTTTTAAAGCGTACCTTTGTTTCTCCGAAAAATTAGTAAAACATTTGTTTATCGGAGCATAATTTTATTTGCTTCTCTTAAATTTCCCCAAATATTATCGTTATCAATTAAAATGAGTAAAAAAGGACGGGTTTTAATGGCTATGAGTGGCGGTATCGACAGTTCGGTATCAGCCATGCTTCTTCATGAGCAAGGATATGAAGTGGTAGGCATGACTATGAAAACATGGGATTACGTTTCTTCCGGCAGTTCCAAAAAAGAAACCGGTTGCTGCTCCCTGGATTCTATCAATGATGCCCGTGCCATTGCCGTTGAAAAAGGATTTCCTCATTATATTATTGATATCAGAGAAGAATTCGGGAACCACGTTATTAAAGATTTTGTTGATGAATACCTTGCCGGACGTACTCCTAATCCCTGTGTAAAATGTAATACACACATTAAATGGGAAGCATTACTAAAAAGAGCCGATATGCTCGATTGTGAATTTATTGCCACCGGTCATTATGCAAATGTCAGAGAAGAAAACGGCAGGTTTGTCATAAGCAAAGGAAGAGACGAGTGGAAGGATCAAAGTTATGTTCTTTGGGGTGTTTCTCAGGAATGTTTAAGTCGTACGATGTTTCCTGTTGGGAATTTTCAGAAATCAGAAATCAGAAACATGGCTATCGAAATGGGTTTTCATGAACTTGCCAAAAAGCCGGAATCGTATGAAATATGTTTTATCCCGGATAACGACTACCGCTCTTTTCTGAAAAAAAGAGTAGATGGAATTGAAGAAAAACTAGCAGATGGACTTTTCGTTAATGCCAAAGGAGAAATTCTTGGACATCATAAAGGATATCCTTTTTATACCATCGGACAAAGAAAAGGACTTGAAATTGCTTTAGGTACTCCGGCTTATGTAATTGATATTAAACCAGAAAATAATGTTGTTGTACTAGGCACCTTTGATGAATTAAAAAAAGAAGAATTGTGGGTGCGCAATACTAACTTTATTAAATATGATTCGTTAAAAGAACCGAAAGAAGCCATTACCAAGATTCGTTATAAAGACAAAGGGTCGCTTTCTACTATTCAAACGGAAGGTGAAATGATTAAAGTTACTTTTCATGAAATGGTAAGTGGAGTAGCCCCCGGACAAAGTGCCGTCTTCTATGAAGAAAATGATGTGATCGGTGGCGGTTTTATTGTCTCTAAAGCTCAACATGCACAAAACCATTAATAGGTTTTTATCCTTATTTTTTTCATTTACGATTTTGATATTTCTCTCCGGTTGTAAGAGGGAAACAGAATTAATTCCATCTACTTCTTATAATTATTTCCCGGTCGAAAATGGAAAATGGATTGAATATTCAGTCGATTCAATTTATCATTCCGAAAATGACAATAATAACGATGATACTGTTTACACTTTTCATTTCGAAATAAGGGAAGAAATAGATTCATCATATAATGATGATAGCGGACGGTCGATTCAGGTTATCAAAAGATACAGACGCAACGATTCTCAAAAACCCTGGACATTATCTGTTGTTTGGACACAATTTCTATCAACATCAATTGCCTACCGGACGGAAGATAATATTACTTATCATAAACTTTCTTTCCCGATAAATTCTACCATTACCTGGAATGGCAATGACGCAAATACATTTGATGAAGAAATGTATTTCTACGATTATTACCACGAACCTGCAACATTTAATTCATTAAATTTTGATTCAACGATTTCAATTATTCAAATCGATGAAAACAATTACGTCGAAAAAATGTATGGCAATGAAGTTTATGCCACTGGCATTGGTCTCGTTTATAAAGAACGGGAAGAATTAGGGAAGCAGAATGGAGTAGTGGTTAAAGGATTAGAGTACCGGATGAAAGTTACAAGCTATGGAAGAAATTAATAATAACGCAAACGTATTACATCCGCTAAGAACTTAGCGTAGCGGATTACCTGACGGCTATAACCGTATTCATTATCATACCAAACATACAACACTAAACTTTTATTGTCTTTTGAAACGATTGTAGCTGGGCTGTCAATGATGGAAGCACAAGGATTTCCAACTAAATCAGACGATACCAATTCATTCGAAACAGAATATTCTATTTGTTCCACCAAATCTCCATGAAAAGCAGAGTTGCGCAAAATTTCATTCACGGCTTCTTTGCTGGTTTCTTTTTTTACAGTGAGATTTAATATAGCAAGCGAAACATCAGGAGTAGGAACCCGCACAGCATTGCCGGTAAGTTTTCCTGCCAGTTGAGGTAAAACTTTGGCTACCGCTTTATCAGCGCCGGTCTCTGTTATAACCATATTCAATGGAGCTGAACGTCCGCGACGGTATTTTTTATGGTAATTATCCAGCAAGTTCTGGTCATTTGTATAAGAGTGTATGGTTTCTATGTGTCCACGTTCGATGCCAAGCGATTTTTCAATCACTGCTAAAACCGGAACAATGGCATTGGTTGTACAAGATGCCGCCGAAAATATTTTTTCATTTTTATGATCAAAGGATTCTTCGTTTACGCCGTAAACAACATTGGGAATATCTCCTTTACCGGGCGCAGTAAGAAGAACCTGACTGACGCCATTTGAAAGAAGATGTTGACTGAGACCTTCGCGATCTCTGGCAATTCCGGTATTATCAATTACTAAAGCATTATGGATGCCATATTTGGTATAATCAATTTTACCCGGATCATTGGCAGCAATCATATGCACAGTATGACCGTTTACCACCAATGTTTTATTCGTGAAATCTTCAATAACTGTTCCCAGAAAAGCGCCATGTACAGAATCGTTTCGTAAAAGATCGGCTCTTTTATTTATATCCTCATCACTGTCACTTCTCGTCACGATAGCACGAAGCCTTAATTGCTCGCCTTTGCCTGCCTGAGCAATTAACTCCCGCATAACCAAACGGCCTATACGTCCGAAGCCATATAAAATTACATCTTTAGGAACTATCACGCGTTTTTCTTTACCAATGAAATTGCCTAATTTTTTTATTACAAAATCTTCAACATTCAAAAATTTATTTTTTTCCTGTATCCATTCGGTGCCCAGCCGGCCAATGTCTATGCGTGATGGTGCTAAATCAAGACGATACAATTCTTTTGCAAGCATTAGCGTATCTGCAACATCAATAGGTTTATTAACAACTTCTTTTGCATACTGATGTAGATTAAGAATTTCACTCGCACTGCGATCAACAAGTTGGTTGCGAAATAAAACAAGTTCAACAGATTTGTCGAACCAAAGTGCTCCGGTTACATGAATGAGTGCAATGGCCGCTTTTTCCTGAAGTATCCAATCGGCTAAACCGTTTTCATAATTATCTTTAAAATTTACGGTCGCTTTATTTTTAATGGTATCGAGAGACATTTTAAATATTTTTATTAATGGGTTTGATTCAAGTATAAAATTTGGGTGTCTGACAAAATTAATCTATACGTAAGAGTTTAAATTGGGTTCATTCTCTTTTCTGTCTGTTATAATTCCTATAAATTAAAAATGGAAATCAGAAATTGGGATGAATTTACCAAATTTCTAATTTCCATTTTAAAAGCTTTTATAAAAGCTCTTGGTTTTCAGATATTATCCAAGATATGCCTTTAGAAGGCGGCTTCTCGATTTATGTCTTAACCTGCGAATCGCTTTTTCTTTTATCTGGCGGACACGTTCACGTGTTAAATCAAATTTTGCTCCGATCTCTTCGAGTGTTAGTCCGTGTTGCATTCCAATTCCGAAAAACAATTTGATAACTTCCCTTTCGCGTTCTGTTAATGTACTTAAAGAACGATCAATCTCTTTTTGGAGTGATTCATTCATTAACATTCCGTCAGCACGAGGAGAATCCTGGTTTTCTAATACGTCGATCAGACTATTGTCTTCTCCCTGAACAAAAGGAGCATCCATAGAAACATGTTTACCGCTTACTCTCATAGTATCGGCTATTTTTTCAGTTGGGATGTCGAGAATTTTTGCTAATTCATCCGGAGATGGTTCACGTTCAAATTCCTGTTCTAATTTAGAATAGGCTTTAGAAATTTTATTTAGTGAGCCAACCTGATTTAAAGGAAGGCGAACAATTCTGGATTGTTCTGCAAGTGCCTGAAGGATACTTTGACGAATCCACCAAACAGCATAAGAGATGAATTTAAATCCACGTGTTTCATCGAAACGTTTGGCGGCTTTTATCAGACCAAGATTTCCTTCGTTAATAAGATCCGGAAGACTAAGGCCTTGGTTCTGGTATTGCTTGGCAACAGAAACAACAAAACGAAGATTGGCTTTGGTTAAACGATCCAAAGCAACCTGATCTCCTTCTTTAATCCGTCGGGCAAGTCTTACTTCTTCTTCTGCAGTAATTAATTCTTCGCGACCAATTTCCTGAAGATATTTTTCAAGCGATTGGCTTTCGCGATTGGTTATCGATTTGGTTATTTTAAGCTGACGCATAGGCTTTATACAGAGAGATTAAGAGTGAAAAAACAATGAATTAAAAAGAAAAATCATTTTTTTTAAGTGCCGCAAAGATACATCTTCATAAAAAGCGAAGCAAGTTTTTAAGGAAGTTGGTTGATAAATATATTTTATTGTTAAAAAACAAGAGCCGGTTTAGCCGGCTCTTGTTATCCATCAAAAATCGATCCCAATGAATACAGGTCTATATTCCGAAGCCATAATAGGCTCTCATTCCGTTTGGATAAACACCTTCAATCAATACACCGCCTTGTTTAGTTTTAAAGGCATTTTCAAGATCATTTGTGTTTATTATTGGTTTTTTATCAATAGAAGTTATAATAAATCCTTCTTTTATTCCTGCCGAACGAAGTTTTCCGGCTAATAATTTTGAAATCTTAATGCCGTTTTTAATTCCAAGTTTAGCTCTTTCATCATTTGTTATATTTCCAAAAGTCGCACCTAAAAGATTAAGAGATGGTTCGTTTTTGACAATTTTTGTATCTCCATCCTTATTGCGAAGTGTTACTAAAACTATTTTCTCGCTTCCATCTCTCAATAATGTGACGTTCACTTTATTACCTGGTCTGAATCGACCAACTTGTTCCTGAAGCTGAGGGGTTGAATTAACACTTACATCACCAATTTTAAGAATTATATCACCTTCTTCAATACCTGCTGTTTCTGCGGCTCCACCTTCAGTTAATCCCGCCACATAAACACCTTGAGTTTCTTTGATTCCTTTATCTTCCATTAATTTATTATCGATATCGCGAATACTAACACCGATAAATCCTCTTTGAACACTTCCGAATTCTACAAGATCATCCATTACTTTCTTAACAAGATTCACAGGAATTGCAAATGAATAACCAGTATAAGAACCAGTCGTTGAGGCTATAGCTGAATTTATACCAACGAGTTCTCCCCGTGTATTTACCAAAGCGCCTCCACTGTTTCCCGGATTAACGGCAGCATCGGTCTGTAAAAATGATTCTATTTTATATTGATCAGGAAGTATTCCAATGTTCCTTGCTTTTGCACTTATTATTCCGGCAGTTACTGTTGATGTCAGGTTAAAAGGATTACCAACAGCTAAAACCCATTCTCCAACTTTTACATTATCGGAATTTCCATAAACGATAAAAGGAAGATTTTTTTCATTGATCTTTAATAAAGCCAGATCGGTAGAAGGATCCGTTCCTATCACCCTTGCCTGATAGGTATGATTGTCATTTAAGGTAATCTCTACCTTATCTGCATTTTCTACCACGTGATTATTGGTAACTATATAACCATCTTCGGTAATAATAACTCCTGAACCGCTCGCTTCCTGAGGAGCACTCTGACGTGGGCGACCCCAAAAATCAAAAGGATTGTTTCCAAAAGGATTGTAATTTTGCTGATTATCATAAAAAGTCTTTACATGTACAACTGCATGTATGGTCAAATCTGCTGCTTTTGTAAAGTCAGTCGTAGCACCATCTGTTGTCGCCGGAAAACTGACATTTTGTACCGGCTGTTTGTCGGAAATTGTTCTTGTCAATGGCTTCGTATCACCAACAATTGATGTATAAATGTAAACACCACCCATGGCGCCTAGTCCTGCTATCAATAATGTAGCTGCAGCTTTTTTGATTTTATTTATCATAGTATTTAGAATTTAAATTTCTTTTCACAAAGTTTATGCCGACAAAGTTCATTTTAAACCGATGAAGTAAAAATGAATGTCAGAGTTAATTTGAGTTAACAATTGTTAAGATTTATTTAAGATATTTTAAATAGATATATTTACCGGCAAATGGCAAGTTTTACAAATCAACAGGTAATTCAATCTGTAAAGAACGGAGAAGAAGAAATTTTGTTTTACCTGACAAAGAAATATTTTAATTCAGCCAGGAGATGGCTACGGAGAAGCGGGTGCAGGGATTCAGAAACACCTGCAATTTTTGGAAGAGTTATGGTGAATGTTTACGGTGAAATTCAACGTAATAACATTTCTACAAATGTTGATTTCGAACAATTCTTTTATAATTCTTTACGCGAATATTTTAAAATTCTTAAAAAAGAAAATCCAAAGGAACGAGAATTAAATACTTCTGAAGAAAAAGAAATCATTCGTTCATGTTTTTCAATTTTAGATGAAACTTCAAGGAAAATTCTTGCCGCCCGTTGTTCAGAAAAATTATCGTTTGAACAAATAGCAGCACGATTGGATTTCAGTAATCCTATAATTGCACAATTTGAATTCAATAAAGCATTTTCACAATTTGAAAAAATATCAAGAGCACGATTGAATGTTGCCTCTGAATGAACTATTCTGGAATGATGCAGGAAGAAAAAATATTAATAGACAGATATCTCGAAAACTCATTAACGGGCATTGAGTTAAAAGAATTTCTGGATAAATTGGAAAATGATGTTAAATTCAGAAATGAAGTCAGTTTTCAAAATCTCTTAATTGAAGGAATACAACTTGCCGAAGATAAAAGGCAGATTGATTCAATTGAAAAATTTATTAGCTATAGAAAACCGGCCATTCCATTGGCATTGAAACTGATTTTTACATTTTTTATCATCACCATCGGTGGAATAGTTTTGTGGAATTACATCGACCCTGATTCTGCTGGTAAAAAACACAATTATTTTTCACTTGATTATTTTCGAAAAAATAAAACGGATACAATTGATATTAGTACAAAAGGAAATGTTCAGTCAATAAATAAAAAACTGTTAACAAAAAGTGTTTCTTCTCATGCAGAAAATGCATCTGATAAAAATGACATTCCAGCTTCAAATTCTACCTTAACCGATCTATCGGATTCCACAGAAATTGTAGTAAAAAAGGATCAGCTGCTTATAAGTATAAAATTACTGGCTGAAGATTTGAGTGAAGGAAAAACGGAAGCTGAGAAAAATGAATCATCAATTGCAAAAAGTACTGTAGAAAAATTAAATCCCTCCGGCGGACTTCCTGAAATTGAAGAAAGGAGTACAATTGAATATACGGTTGAATTCTGGGTTTCGCCTGTAAATTATAAAGGATATAAACTTATCGGTAATAGACTTATACTTTTCGGTATTGAAGAACCGGATGCTGTTCACCTATTTTCTAAAAACGAAAAACTCTGGATGAAATATGGACAGGATTTTTATTCGCTAATACCAACGGAAAATTTTGAATCTCTAATTAAAAGCAGTGAAATACCTTCCGCACAAAAATGATTTCTTTCGTTAAATATCACGGGACAGGAAATGACTTTATACTCATTGATGACAGGCAAACGTTGCTTGAGCTAAAGACAGAAACTATCCGTAAAATGTGTGACAGGCATTTTGGGATCGGAGCAGACGGTTTAATTCAATTAAGGAATAAAGAAGGTTTTGATTTTGAAATGCTTTATTACAATTCTGATGGTTTACCCGGATCCATGTGTGGGAACGGAGGAAGATGTGCAACCGCTTTTTCTCATTCACTTGGTTTAATTAAGGATCAAGCAAATTTCATAGCATTTGATGGTTCGCACGAAGCAAAAATAATTTCAAATAATCCATATATCATCAGTCTTCATATGAATGATGTTTCAAACATTGAAAGCAATAGTGAATTTGTTTTTCTGAATACCGGTTCTCCGCATTATGTTTTTTTTACTGATCAAGTTGCAAATATTGATGTAATTAATGAAGGAAGAAAAATCAGATACAATGAACATTTTAAAAAAGAAGGTGTCAATGTAAATTTTGTTGAAGTAATGGAAAAATCATTGCTTGTTCGAACGTATGAAAGGGGAGTAGAAGATGAGACGTTGTCTTGCGGTACAGGCGTAACAGCTTCCGTAATCGCTTCCGTAGTTTCAGGTAAAAATATTTCTTCAGGCTGCTTAATTCATACTCCAGGCGGTAAACTAACTGTTTATTTCAAACAAGACGGTAAAACATTTTCAAATATTTGGTTAGAAGGAAATGCGGAAATGGTTTTTGAAGGGGAAATAAAAGGTATTTAAGTATTTTTTATAATTAAAAAAACGCAGGCATTTAACCTGCGTTTAAACAAATAATAAACTGTATGGGCCTAATGTTTAATTATTCGTGTAGTATTAATTTCATTATCGTATCCAACTCTCAAAAGATAAATACCGGCAGGTAATGTTTGTATATCTACTTTTTTACTAAAGCCTGTTTCTGATTTTTCTTTAGAGATAAATATATTATTTCCTAAAATGTCTGTTATTGTTAGTGTAACTTCTGTGTTTTTTATACGACTTATTTGAATGTTTAATTCATTATCCGCCGGATTTGGGTAGATATTGATCATTGAATTTATTTTCGAAGTATGTTTTCCATTGTCAAAAAAACGGTTTACAAATGTTACTTTAATTGCATCAAAAGTTTCACATCCATATGAATTTGTTACCATTACTGAATAAGTTCCACTGATAGTAGTTAATAGCGATGAATTCGTTGAGCCATTATTCCACAAATATGAATCGTATCCATTACCTGCATCAATTAAATAAGGAATTCCTGTGGATGGCATCGTATCCGGTCCTAGATCAATGTCAGGAGATGGATGATCATAACCAATGGTTCCCTGAGCATAAGCACTGCATCCATTATAATCTTCAACACGTACCAGAAATGTTCCCGGTGACAAATGATTTGTTGTTGAAAAAACATCTCCGTTCGGCCAGGAATAATAATAAGGCGCTTCTCCGCCGGTTGCTGCTACTGCTGCAAATCCATCTTCTCCCGATTCACAGGTTGCATTTATTGAAGAAGTAATTGTTGCCGCAATACCAGAAAGGTTTTGAACTATTCCCGAAAGTGTTTGCGAACAACCAGTACCAAGATCTGTTGCAATTACTGTATACAATCCAGTATTTATTCCGGTGATGGATGATGATGAATTATTTCCCGGAATATCCGGCGTCCAACTGTAAGAAAAATTTCCTGTGCCTCCTGTATGTGTTACTGTTGCGCTGCCATCGTTGGCAGTACACGTTGCTCCATGTAATTCAAGAGCAAATGTTACCGGAATATTACTTTGAACATTTGTAGAAGCGGATGAAGAACAACCGTGATCGTCTGTAACTTTTACCATATAAGTATTTGTTGAAAGTCCTGTTGCATTTTGAACGGTTTGTCCTCCCGGCGACCAGAGATAGTGATATGATGCTGTTCCACCTGTCGCATTCGCTACTGCACTTGCTAAACCTCCTCCGCAATCTGTATTCGACGGAGTTAATGCAACAGTAAGTGGTTGCGGTTGTGTTATTGTGAAATATTTTGTTCCTAAGCAACCGTTTGCATCGGTAACGTTGAGATTATAATTTCCTGCCGACAAATGTGAAATGGACTGCGATGTAAGAATGTTTCCGTTAGGAAATGTCCAGGTATAATGAAAAGGTGGAATGCCAGTAACAATTGCGGCTGCTGATCCATTATGAGATCCATAACATTGAATTCCGGATGTTGCTGTCAGTTGAACATTCAGATTCGAAACTAATATGGAATATGAATACGTCTGAATGCCATTGGAAGGACAAGCATTATCTCGAACTGTTACTGAAAATGTATAAGGTTGTGTCCGGGCTTGCGATGGAGTGGGAGTCCAACAAAAGTGTCCTACAGGATGTAGAGAAGATGTTGTAGTAAATGTTGCTCCGGGAATACTGTTATTCCATGTCAATGTTAAATTCTGATTCTGATCTGCATCGTTTGATAAAACATCAAAACAAATTTGTCCTCCTACACATTTTGAAGTTGCAAAATTATTACTGCCATTCATTCCCGTGAGGTTTGGTAAAGTGTTTGAACATGAAACGATATAGAGTTGCATATCGCGCATTACACTTCCTATTATTTTTCCATTTCTATATTCCTGTATAAGAACAGCGACAGCAGCAATATCCTGGCGGATAGGATTCATAGTTATATCACCGTTAATAGAATTAATACTTACCGGCGGTGATGACGCAATAGGATTGGCAACTGAATATCCTGTTTTGTAGAAAAGATTGCTGTTACTATTTTTTCGTGGAGCTATAAAAGAATAAACCAAAGAATCTCCGTCAGCATCAATAACACCTTGGTTGAAATTATTTGTTTGCCCAATACATTCAAATGCAATCGGTGCATTCGAAAAAGTTGGTGAATTGTTATCGCTTGTTGTATTATTCAAAAAAGCTTCTACATAAAGCGCATTGGCATCAGGATTTATAATTGTTGTTATCGAAGCGTTGCGGTTGGCGACCATTGTATAAAATTGCCAGTCTGTGCAACGGAAAGGTAATGTTACGATTTGTGTATATTTCCATTGTTCAATTCCAACCACCGATCCACCATTGCATGTAGAAACTGCAGTAGAACATGTTCGTGTTATTTCAACGCCTGTTCCGGGCACACGATTCATTAATATTGTGTCAATATAATTACATAGATAAGAAGATATATAGAGCGCTTGTTTTTGCGGAGCTTCTATTCCATTACAGTCACGGTAAAAAGTAAAAGTTATTTGATATCGGTTGTTTCCAAGAGACTGATAGGTTAGGTCAGCCCCTGTAGCGTGGGTCGCTTGGACTTGTTTTATTCCGGTTAAATAAATTATTAAAAGGATTAAAGCCGTCTTGGTATTAAGTAATTTAAATAATGACGGAGATATAATTTTTAACATAACTTATCTGGATTGTTTAAACGGTAATCTTTATCGAGCAGATAAAAATAAGAGCCAACCTCCGTTATGTTGAATTACTTATGTAAAAAGCGGGTTTAAGATGGCCGGATTAACCCTTTTAGAAGTCAATCTTCAATAAATCTCAACGAACGTTTTTTAAAAACGAGCAATTTTTGAAAATTTTAATTAATGATTCGAGAAAGTCCTTTACATGAAAAGACTGAAATGACAGTTAACTTGCCTTACTATCATGAAACTCTATTCGGATTGGATCCATAAGTTTTAAACCTAATAATTTACTGGCTGATTCTTTATTCAATGCAATTTCGAGAAAACCATCCTGGTTAAACAACGCTAATATTTCACCTACATCAACATCTTCATAGGTTAAACTTATTTTGGGAACATCATAAACTGATTTTCGCAATTGAATAAGAAATTTCCTTTCGCGTTTTTCTTTATCAAATAAATCTTTCGTAACATTTACAACAGCATTGCCAAAAGCATCAATGAAAATAATTGTACCGCGAATAGTTTGTGCATCAACTGTCGGTTGGGCGAAATAACTTTCTTGAATAATTGTTTCTTCTTTTCCCAATTTATTTAGTGCTGTTCCTTCTGCAAGCTTTTTTATAGTTTCAATCAGAGCAAGGCAATGCTCTTTTCTGCCGGCATGGCCTTCAATTGGCAGACGAATAATTTCTCTTTCATTACTTCCAAGAATAAGGGTAAATATTCCATTATCTTCTCCTATCAGATAATGTCCGTTTATATGTATTATGACAAATGGGTTTTTTGACGAACAGTTTTCATTACCCGTTAAACCAATAAAATGAATTGTACCTTTTGGAAATTTCTGAAATGAATTTTGAATTATATACGCAGCCTGCATGGTATTGAATTTCTCAACTTCATGCGAAATATCTATGATTTGAAGCGTAGGTGACATAGAAAGTATCTCACCTTTAAATGAGGCAAGATAATGGTCACGCAATCCCCAGTCTGTAGTCAGTGTTAAAATTGGCATATGCGGAAAGGATGCTGATGATGTTGATAACTTATATTGTGGCGAAAGCCAAAAGTAACGAGATTTAATTAGTATTGAAACGAAATATGAAGGAAAGATATATCATCTTTTCATATGCATTTGATTTTTATTAATTAATTTTTAACTTAAAAATAAAGCCTTGAGTGAAGTAATTATTCCAATCGACACCTTTAACCCTGTTGAGTTTTTTGGTGTTAACGATGCAAACCTTGAAGTTATACGAAAAAGTTTTCCTGAATTAAAACTTGTCGCCCGTGGAAACGAAATCAAAGTTATAGGTGATGAAAAGAATATTCACATTTTCAGTGAGAAAATAAACCGCCTGATTCAGCATTACCAGAAATTCGGAAGTCTGACTCCCGACAATGTGGAGCATTTTCTTGCCGACAAAAACGGCAGAGATTCGTCTCCTCAGGCTCCAACAGGAGATGTATTGGTCTTTGGTCAGAACGGGATTATGGTTCGCGCAAAGACTCCTAATCAAAAAAAATTAGTGGAGAGCTCTGATAAAAATGATGTCATTTTTGCCATAGGCCCAGCAGGTACCGGAAAGACATATACAGCCGTTGCTTTAGCCGTTCGAGCATTAAAAAACCGGGAAATCAAACGAATTGTTTTAACACGTCCGGCCGTAGAAGCCGGTGAAAATCTGGGCTTTCTGCCCGGTGATCTAAAGGAAAAGATAGATCCTTATTTGCGTCCACTTTACGATGCTTTGTTTGATATGATTCAAGGTGAAAAAGTAAAAAGTTATATTGAAAGCGGAGTGATTGAAGTAGCTCCTCTTGCTTTCATGAGAGGCCGTACATTGGATAATGCTTTCGTAATTCTTGATGAAGCACAGAATGCTACCGAAAACCAGCTCAAAATGTTCCTGACCCGAATGGGGCCTTCAGCGAAATTTATAGTTACAGGTGATGTAACTCAGATTGACCTTCCCCGCAATCAACCTTCCGGTCTTGTTCAGGCAATTAAAATACTTAGTAATATCAAAGGAATTGATTTTATTTATCTCGATACACAGGATGTAGTAAGGCACAGACTTGTGAAAGAAATAATAGACGCATACAATAAATAAATTATTGATCCCGATGGCTATCGGGATTGAAGAATGAAAATTGAAGATTAATTGACAACTTACTATTAAATATTTAAATAACCAATATCAGATTAATTTTCAATTTTCAATCAACAAATGTCTTCTCTTTCCGAAACACACTTTAATCTTCCCGGCCAGACTTCCTATTACAAGGGGAAGGTTAGAGATGTTTATAGTGTCGATCACTGGATGATAATGGTGGTGACAGACAGGATTTCTGCTTTTGATATTGTTCTTCCCCGTGCAATACCTTTCAAGGGACAGGTTTTAAATCAGATTGCTTCTCGAATGTTAGCAGCGACAAAAGACCTTGTTCCCAATTGGCTCATCGATGTTCCCGATCCGAATGTTTCGATAGGTATTAAATGTGAACCCTTCAAAATTGAAATGGTT
This sequence comes from Bacteroidota bacterium, assembly GCA_031366785.1. Lineage (GTDB taxonomy): Bacteria > Bacteroidota > Bacteroidia > AKYH767-A > 2013-40CM-41-45 > JADKIH01. The sequence goes on from JANLOW010000331.1 coordinate 19,998, forward strand.
ATTCGCGGATATTTGACAGGTCATGCCTGGCGTGAATATAGCGCAGGAAAAAGAATTATATGTGGAGTCAAATTACCAGATGGTATGAAAGAGAATGAGAAATTCTCCAATCCGATTATTACACCCACTACAAAAGCCGGCGCCGGACACGATCTGGATATTAGTAGGGAAGAAATAATCAGGAATAAAATTGTTACGGAGGAAGATTATTCTGTGATTGAAGATTATACCAGAAAATTATTTCAACGAGGAACCGATCTTGCTCATAAGAGAGGTTTAATGTTGGTTGATACCAAATATGAATTTGGAAAGTCGGATGGAAAAATTTATGTGATTGATGAAATTCACACTCCCGATTCTTCACGTTATTTTTATGAAGATGGCTATGATGAAAATTTAAAAGTTGGAAAACCACAACGCCAGCTTTCAAAGGAATTCGTGAGACAATGGTTGATAGAAAATGGATTTCAGGGAAAGGAAGGTCAAAAAATTCCTGAAATGAAGGATGAGTGGGTTCTTCTGATTTCACAACGGTATATTGAGCTTTTTGAAAAGCTTACAGGAGAAAAATTTATTCCTGCGGAAGCGGGAAATATACAATCGAGAATAGAGAAAAGCATTATTGTTTCTCTCAGGCAATTAAAAAGTATTGTTTAATATGAAAATATTCTAAATAGATTTATTGTTTTTATTGTTTTTATTTCTAAATTTGAAATACAAAAGAAAGAAGTTGTAAATTCCTCTATTTTTAGAGCAAATCAAAGATATAAAAATAAAATATCAATTATTGTAATTTAAAAAAATGAAAAATAAATTATTTACTATTAAAAACATAATAAGAATATTGTTTTTTATATTTTTATTCATTACAAAGTCTTATTCTCAGCAAAATAATAAATTGATTAATGAATTCCTGGTTAGCGAAGTGGAAAAAAACAAATGGCTTCTAACTGATATAAACGATTGGGTGTTGACAGACCAATATACAGATCAAACCACCGGACTTACACATTCATACATTCAACAAAGACACAATGGTATTATTGTTTATAATGCAATAAGTAATTTTATTATTAAAGATGGAAAGGTTTTGTATTTCAAATCTGGTTTTATTGATCATCTTGAAAACAAAGTTAATGCAGAACAAGCAAAATTAAATCCGGAATCTGCATTTTCTTCCACACTCACTCATTTAGGAAAAGGGAAGTCGTCGTTGAGATCGATTAATAAAAATGCAGCAAAGAACTTATTTGAATATGAATCTCCTGAAATATCCGATGCTCCCGTAAAAATTCAATTGGTATACAGACAAACCGTAAAAGGAGTTTTATTGTCCTGGGATGTAAGTTTAAAAATTAAAGATGAATCTCATTGGTGGAATGTAAGAACTGATGCGTTAACCGGTGAATTTATAGATAAGAATGATTTTACAGTTGAATGTAATTTTAGTGCAGTTAGTTCAGATGGATCATTAGATTTTACCGATTATGGTTCTTTATTGCCTCCTCCTGTAATACCTGATTACAATGTTTTCGTTTATCCGCTGGAAGGGCCTTCTTTTGGGAATCGTACATTAATAACTGATCCTTCCAGTCCTTCTGCTTCTCCTTTTGGTTGGCATGATGTAGATGGTATATCAGGTGCAGAATACACTATAACCAGAGGTAATAATGTTTATGCTTATGAAGATGCTAACAACGATAACTTACCCGGTTATTCACCTAATGGAGGTGCGAATCTTCATTTCGATTTTCCATATACTGCGAATGCTGTACCAACAACAAATCAGGACGCATCTTTAAGTAATCTTTTTTATAATAACAATGCCATACATGATTATCTCTATCCATTAGGTTTTACAGAAGCTGCTGGAAATTTTCAACAGAACAATTATGGAAACGGTGGCGTTGGCGGTGACTATATAAAAGCAGAGGGTTTTGATGGTTCTGGAACAAGCAATGCAAATTTTAATACTCAACCCGATGGCATTTCCGGAAGAATGCAAATGTTTTTATGGACAGGAGTCTGTTCCAGTTTAAATATTACTTCATCAATCTTTAACGGGTCATTGTCAATTGGATCTGCAGCTTTTAGTTCCTTTTCAAATGTTACTGCAAATTTAATTCTTGTTAATGACGGTGTTGGAACTGTAACTGATGCTTGTTCAGCTATTGCAAATATTGCCGGTAAAATTGCACTAATAGACCGGGGCTCTTGTACTTTTGTCAGTAAAGCTCAAGTTGCCCAGGCTGCCGGAGCAGTAGGAGTTATAATTGTAAACAATGCTGCTGGTGGCCCTCCCGGTATGTCAGGAACACCCACATTAACAATACCTTGTGTTTCTGTTACTTTAGCTGATGGGAACATGCTTAAATCAGCTTTGCTTTCTGGTACTGTTGTAGCAACTATTAATACATGTAATACTGCAAATCAGATTGATGGCTCATTTGATAACGGAATTGTTTCACATGAATATGGTCATGGAGTATCCACGAGGCTTACAGGAGGACCCTCTCAAGCTGGTTGTTTAGGTAATGCTGAACAAGGAGGAGAGGGTTGGAGTGATTGGTTAGCTTTAATGATGACTATTGAACCGGGTGACCAGGGAAGTAATGCAAGAGGAATTGGAACTTTCGTATTGGGACAACCGACTAATGGTTGGGGAATTAGGAGATATCCATATTCTACTAATATGAGTATCAATCCTCAGACATACGGCAACCTTGCTGTAAATTCGGAAGTACATGCAATTGGAGAAATCTGGTGTGATGCAATCTGGGATATGTCATGGTTTCTTATTGATCAATATGGTTTCAGTGCCAATCCTAACAATGCATCAGCCGGAAATAATATAGCCATTAGATTGGTTTTGGAAGGGATGAAACTTCAACCATGTGGACCAGGTTATTTAGATGCGCGTGATGCAATTTTAACTGCTGATGCTGTTCTATATAATAATGCTCACCGTTGTAAAATATGGGAAGCATTTGCTCGAAGAGGAATGGGATATAATGCTATTCAAGGAAGTGCAAATGTTGTAGGAGATGAAACAGAAAATTTTGTTTTGCCGCCATATTGCCAGCCAGTTACCCAAGCACCGGTTGCTGCCTTTACTTCAGATTTGTCAAGCGTTTTATGTGGAGGAGATGTTAAATTTACTGACCAATCAGTTCAACCATTTGAATGGTTTTGGGAATTTGGAGATCAGACTACATCTACATCTCAAAATCCTGTACATACTTTTACTTCACCGGGTATTTATGCGGTGAAATTAACGGTAACAAATCCATTAGGAAGCAATTTTATCGTTCATAATATTACTGTTAACCCTGCTTTTTCGGTTAATGTAACTGCAACTCCTTCTTCACTTTGTCAGACAGGAGCTGTTCAATTAAATGCAATTGCTTCAGGTACAGCAAGCAGAACCTATTCGTTAAGTAATATTGCTTTTGCACCAGTTGCAGGGACAGGGACAACGGTCACTTTAAAAGATGATACGGTGAGTGGTGCTTTTCCAATAGGTTTTACATTTAATTTCTTTGGATTACAGAATTATACTAATTTTTATATTTCATCCAATGGATTAATTACGTTTAGTCCGGGTATGCCTGCTACTCCGGTGTATGGAGTTGCAATTCCATCAGCTGCTGATCCCGATAATTTTATCGCTTTGGCTTGGAACGATTTAAATCCAGCGAATGCAGGTAGTACAATAAGTTATTTTACAACTGGAACAACACCCAATCGCAAGCTAGTAGTAAAATATAATACTTCTCATTATGGAGGTACTTCTTTTCCATTTGTTGTTCAGGCAATATTATACGAAGGAACTAACGTAATTGAAATTCATACAACTACTATCAGCAATGTTTCTTCTTACGATCCCAGTGCTACAACTACACAAGGCGTGGAAAATTTAAAAGGAAGTGCTGGGGTTTCAGTTCCTGGTAGAAATGGAGTAATTTTTTCAGCAACAAATGATGCTTATCGTTTTAGTCCTGTCATACAATACTCCTACAAGTGGTTACCTGGCAACCTGAATGGTCCTGTTCAAACGGTGAACCCTATTTCTAACACAATATATACTGTTCAAGTTTCGGATGGTTCTTCCTGTCTTGCTTCATTTAATACTACCGTTACAATTAATACTCCACCTTCTGTATCAGCAAATAGCAATAGTCCTGTTTGTGCTGGCAGTACAATTAATCTTACTTCAAGTGGAGGAGTAAGTTACAGTTGGACAGGTGCGAATGGATTTATTTCTTCACTTCAAAATCCAATCAAAACAAATGCTTCGGCAGCAAATGCTGGTGCATATACTGTTATCGTGACGGATGCTAACGGATGTACAGCATCTGCTTCAACCAATGTTGCTGTAAATACAGGAGCCGGTGTTTCTTGCAATTCGATAACTTTAAATCTTAAATTATTTATTCAAGGTTTCTATGTTGGAGGAAACTCTTTGATCGCAGTTGTTGATCCGATCAATTATCCTACACTATGCGATACAATTATTGTTGAACTGCGAAACGGAACTTCTCCGTTTAATCTAGCATTTAGTAAAAAAGGGGTTATTGATATTGGAGGAAATGGACAATTTGTTTTCCCACCTGCAGTGTTAAATGAAACATACTATATCGTTATCAAACACCGTAATTCAATTGATACTTGGAGTAAGTTGCCGGTTTTATTTAATAATCAGCAGATAAGTTTTGATTTTACCCGTCAGTAATAGGATGAAACAACAAATAATTCATGGCACTTATATGTAAAGTGATTAAAAATAAATTTAAAGTATGTATTTATAATATTTAAAACCCAAATAAAGTGATAAAATTCTTGATAATAAACAGAAAATTATTTTTAAATGTTTTATTTTTAATTCTTTTTAATTTTAAAGGATTTTCACAAGGCAATAATTATAATTGTAGTATTAAGAATGTAAAAACGACCAGTCCAAGCAGCCTTGAATTTGATATCTTCATCGAATGGACCGGGACAAATGAGCAAAAATTTACATTTTTTCAAGCGGGTATCAATTTTAATTACGCTGGAATGTGTAACGGAGGTATTATAACCGGATCATTCAAACCGGGTTCTGCAGATGCATCATTGCCTTCTATTCAACAAAAAGCTAAATGGGAAATCAATCAGTCAAGTAAACAGATCCGATTGCGTTCAGCAATTGCTGGAGATTCAATTGCTATTTCAATTCCGCCTCCGCCTGGATTTAGATTGGGAACTTTCATTATGTCAAATACAGTTCCATTTACAAAATCAGCAAAACCCGATTTTGCATGGTCTTTTTCTAATGGTAGTAGTTCTGCAACAAAGACAAAGTTTGCCGCTTATGTGAATAATGCAGTTCTACCTATCGATATAACAATTCCTAAAAACCATTTGGTGATAAAATAGAATAGTCAAATTCATCGTACTCATTATTATTTTGAAATATTTTTCTGGCAATTTCCATTTAGCGTTAAAACCCTGATGAAGATTTATTTTCAAATTGTAATAATCATAAATCACCTCATTTTTCCAATCACTTCCAGAAAATCACCTCTTCCGTGCAAAGGAAAAAGGTCTTTTTCATTTTCAATTTTGCTTCTATCGTCAAATCCCAGTGTAACAGCTTCTTTCAAAAAATAAATAGCAGAATCTTGTTTTCCATTTTTAGAATAAAGGCAGGCTGTTATAAATGCCTGTTCCGGATTTTCCGGATCAGCGAGTTTATAAATTTGTAAGGCCTTCAAAGCAAATGCCGCATTATTTATTGCCACTGATTTAGAGGAGTAGGACCAGGCGGCAAGTGAAATATATCCAAGTAAACGCTGATTACTTTCGTTATTTTTATCCTCATTAAGTTTTTGAATCTGATTATTCCACCAAAGAATTTCCCTGTTTTCAAATGCATTTGCAAATTCCATTTTTTGTTGATCTTCATATGCAAGTATCAATTCTTGATTCTTTTTTGCCTGTTTAAATTGAGTTGAATTTAGTATTGAAATTAATTTATTTTGATAATCGTTTATTGGATAAATTTCTTTCAGCATTTCAATTTCTTCTTGAATGAAAAGCGCTCTTTCCAAAACATTTTTTTCATGAATAATAGCACCTTCCATCTTTTTTTTATATGCTCCGATAATAGAATCGTTTTTATCAATAATTTTATTTCGCATGGATGTAAAAAGATTCCAGTAAAAAGCATGTTCAAAAATCGATGTATCGGGCCATTCATGTTTGCCATTCCATTCAACCAATGCATGTGACATACTTGATTTATCTATCGATTGATTGAAATTTCTTACTTCTGTATAATTCATATCGTGCCGTCCTGCAATTGCAAGCAATGGGATATTTATTTGAATACTACCCGCAGGAAAAGCCGCCCCGCAATAAATTCCACTATTAAATCCTGAAATCGTATTTGCCGCAACCAAAGCTACTTTTGCGCCGCCTGAAAATCCTGCAAGAGAGATTTGATGTTTAAAACCTGGTAAATTCGTAGATGTTTCGTTTAATAAATCACCAGCAAATTTTATACATTGTTCTATATTCATTCCATTTTTAGAATCATTAGAACCTATCAATAAAAAACGAAATTTATCTGCAAGGCTTTCATATTTTTCTAAAGGAAATTTGCCATGGCCATGAGGATCCAGGAAAATGATCGCTGGATATTTTTCTTTTTCATTGTAATTCTTAGGAAAGTAAACAGAGTAAGAAGAATTACTTTTTGTAATCCGGTCATAAATTCTCCCGGCTTCTACGATTGGTGCAATTACTTCTATTGGTTTGCCGATATTCTCCGTTGGTTTTTTTTCTTTTGTTGTACATGATATTATATGTAAACAGAGAAAAAGCAATCCAAAATTAACATCTTTGATTTTCATTTTTCTATTTTACTTTGTGAATCTTTGTGCTGCCTTTATGAACTCTGTGGTAAATAACCAGCGTCGGATTTAAACACAAAGGTCACAAAGGCAGCACAAAGATTCACAGAGATTTATGTTGTTTTTGAATCGAGTCTTCGAATCATTTTTGTAATATAGTTTAATAAAATTATTCCCCTTTCCGAAGCAATTTAATACTAATTTTGGAAACGAGAATTTTATGAAATGCGCGAGGAGAGATTAATACAGAAAGTTAAATTGTTGGTTGAAGATTATTCTTTTAATCAACCTTTTTCTCTATATTTAAGGGAGCATTTTCGAAAACATCCTGAAATGGGAGCACGCGATCGCCGCGAAACACGCGGATGGTCTTTTAATCTGTTCCGCATCGGACCCAACCTTATAGATTTATCTTTCGAAAAACGTTTGAGTGTTGCATGCTTTCTTTGTTCCAACACTATTTATCCTTCTCTTTCTTATTTGTTAAAAACCTATTCTGAATTTTCTGAAACGGATTTAATTAAACCGTTGGAAAAAAAAATTGAAATCGTCCAGGGTAAATATCCTGCTTTTAAAACAGAAACTATTTTTCAAATGTCTGATCTACTTGCTGCGCAGATAGAAAGAAAAGAATGGTTTCTGTCTTTTCTTAAAAAACCAAAAGTTTGGATTAGAATTCGCAAAAAGTATAAAGAGGAAATCCTCAAAGAATTGAAAGAGAAAAATATTGCTTTTTCCAGTGACGACGATCCTTTAATTTTTTCTTTCCCGGCCGATGTTTCTCTTGAAAAAACAGATAGTTTCCAAAAAGGATTTTTTGAAATTCAGGATAAATTCTCTCAGCTGACAAAACAGTTTTTTCAACCTAAGACTAATGAATATTGGTGGGATGCATGCGCAGGTGCAGGAGGGAAGAGCCTTTTATTAAATGAAGAAGCTCCTGACTTAAAGATTTTGGCGACTGATATTCGTGAGAATATTTTAAATAATTATAAGGAACGTTTAAGAAAATCAGGTTTTCAATTTTCTGAGACCAAAGTTTTGGATGTTTCATTGCCTTTAATCAATTTTTCAGAAATGAAGTTTGATGGAATTATTACAGACGTTCCCTGCTCAGGCTCCGGTGCCTGGTCACGTTCTCCCGAATGGCTCCAAAACGATACTGATAAGCGTCTGATTGAGCATTTTATACCCCTTCAAAGAAAGATTGTTACCAATGTTTTTCCTTACCTAAAAGTCGGATATCCTTTGATATTTATTACATGTTCTGTTTTTAAAAAAGAAAATGAAGAAAATATCGAATATTTTGTAAATAATTTGCCACTCAAACTTGAAAAATCTGCTTATCTTGAAGGTTATAAATCAGGCGGTGATACTCTTTTCGTTGCAAGA
>JANLOW010000469.1:0-2047 GCA_031366785.1 Bacteroidota bacterium
GCGGTCCGGACGGGACTCGAACCCGCGACCCCATGCGTGACAGGCATGTATTCTAACCAACTGAACTACCGAACCATTATTTTTTTAGAAGCGCAAAAGTAGCATTTTTTTTATACTAGTCCTAAGCTCGCAATACAATATTCAAAGTATTATCAATGAAAGCATTTAATTTATAATACCTCCATTTAACAATATATCTAATAATCTTATAATTAATACTTTGCAATAAAAAAAACTTTCTACCCAAAAAAAAATCAAAAAAAAACTGCCTACTAGGGCAGTTTTTTTGCTAAATTAAATTTAATCTTTTGCAGGTGCAGGTTCTTTACTAACTGGCGTTTCTTTTTTAGTAGCTTTTGATGGGTGCATTTTCTCGCAATCACCTATACTTCCCATCATTGACATGCACTGTCCATTTTCTAATTTCATTGTTTTGCCATCTTTCATTTTTACCTCGCCTTTAGGAGAAATGACAGTACCTCCTTTTAATGTAACTGCTGTATTTTGAGCTTCTGTTTTATCTCCCATACAATGCACAAGTGCTCCATCTTTCATCATATAGCATTCATGTTTCATTTTTAAATCTGACTTCATTGAAGGCTTTGTTTCCATCTTAGCACCCTGTGCAAAAATTGAAGATGCAAACAATGTAAAAATGATTAATCCCATTAATTTTTTCATAGTTTTTAAATTTTTGAATTTGGTTAATTTATATTGTTTTGGGTTATACAAAGATACTTCTTTTATACTCCTTGAATGAATAAATTGTGAAGAGAAAGGAATCGATAATTATTAGATAATTAATTATAATTAACTACTTTTAACCCGTTCCGTCATTAAGGGAACCGTGTGCAAATCACGGGCTGACGCGCAACTGTAAGCCTTTTATATTTCTGAAATTTAAGCCACTGCTCGCTACAAGGCGGATGGGAAGGCTCAGAAAGTCAAGGCAAGCCAGGAAACCTGCCGGAACAAAGTGACAATGCTTTCGCGACATGAAGCTTTTGTCAGACACTGCGGCTATTCGCATTTGCCTGCCTTTCTTCCTTTGCTTTGCATTGTTTCAAAAATTATTATTTTGAAACTACTGCTGTCATTTTTCTATTTTTTCTTGCTCACAAATGCTTCTAAAGCACAGAAGGATACTACTATTCATTTAAATGAGGTAGTTATTTCTTCTTCTAAATTACCTTATTCATCCGGCCTCAAAGAATATTCTATCGATTCCTCTCTCTTAGCTAATTTTCAAAATTTATCATTAGCCGATTTACTCAATGAATGTAGCGCTCTCAATCTCAAAAATTATGGTTCCGGCGAATTATCTACACTTAGCCTTAGAGGCGGAAGCAGCTATCATACTGCAATTTTATGGAATGGGTTTTCTTTAGCCAGTCCATTGCACGGACTTACGGATCTTACCTTAGAAAATAATTTCTTCTTTGACGATATCACTCTCCAATATGGAGGAGCATCTTCTATCTGGGGAAGTGGAGCCGTTAGTGGGAGTGTTCATCTAAATAATAAACCAAATTTTAATTCAGGATTAAAAATTAATTCCGGTTTTACCTATGGAAGTTACTCGGATTACACTGAATCTATGGGAATATCATGGGGAAATAATTACTACTCTGGCTCTCTGAAATTTTTTAATAAAAACAATGAAAATGATTTTACTTATTATAATGAAAATACTCAATCAAGAGAAAAACAAATCAATGCGCAGGTAAAACAAAATGGATTTTTCTTTGAAAATTATTTTCAAACCGGAAAATTTTCAATTCTAAATTTTAAAATTTGGTACACAAATAGTAATCGACACATACCTCCTGCCCTCTCTCAAGTTAATTCACAGGCTGTACAGAAAGATATAAATACACGTTACTCTGCCGAATGGAAACGACAAGGCAAAAATGTAGAATTCGCTATACGTTCTGCTTTCTTCCATGAAATATTAAATTACAATGATGATGCAATACTTCTTCCATCCAACAACAAAAGCAAAAATATTATTATTGAATCTTCAATCGGAAAATATATATCTAAAAGC
>JANLOW010000367.1:0-3047 GCA_031366785.1 Bacteroidota bacterium
TGCATTTCTCTTTTTGACTTCCTTGGCTATATCTCCCAAATGTTCAGGAAGCGGTTCAGGATTGTGTGGGAATTGTCCATTGGGTTCACAAAAAAGTTCTATAATATCATCGACTCCCAAAGCTCTTAATAAATCCGGTACAACAATGCCGCCGGTTGAATTTACGCAGTCAATAACAATTTTAAATTTACGTGCTTTAATAGCTTTAACATCTACTAAAGGCAAAGCCAGTATTTTATCAATATGCTTTAAATGAAAGTTCGACTCAGTAGTATATTTCCCAAGTTTGCTTACTTCGGCAAAATGAAAATCCTCGTTTTGGGCAATTTCCAGAATTTCAGCTCCATCGGCGGCAGAAACGAATTCTCCTTTATTATTTAAAAGCTTTAAAGCATTCCATTGTTTAGGATTATGGCTGGCAGTTAAAATAATTCCGCCATCGGCATTAAATTCTGTAACGGCTATTTCAACAGTAGGCGTTGTTGAAAGGCCCAGATAAATTACATCTATTCCCAAACCCTTTAATGTACCGGCTACAAGATTTTGAACCATCTCTCCGGAAATTCGTGCATCTCGTCCGATTGCAATTACTGATTTCCGTGATTTATCCGTATTTTTAATGATCCAGGTACCGTATGCTGCTGTGTATTTTACAATATCAACAGGCGTTAATCCTTCACCTGGTTTCCCCCCGATTGTTCCTCTGATGCCTGAAATTGATTTTATAAGAGCCACGATATCTTTTTTTAATTTTCTCTAGAATGCAGCAAAGATAAACGTTTTACATTCATTTTTGCCCTTGATTTGAAAGTAACACGGGGGTATTTATCAACGAACTTATTAGAGACAAGAATCAAGAGACAAGAATCAAGATATTAGATATTAGATGTTAGATGTTAGATGTTAGATGTTAGATAAAAGATTTTGGAAAATTGATAAAAGGTATTAAACTTAAATTTGCTTGAACTAGAGAACAATTACCTGTTTCCGGCATAATCGAGTTTATCTCCGGTGGAAAAAGCAATGTAATCAAATTTCAATTTTACAATTTGGCGAAAATGGAGATAGTCGTGGGCAAGCCAATTAGACAAGAAAAAATTACCGGAGAGTGTGCCGTATTTTGGATGGTTATAAGCATTTTCAAAGTGATCAGCTTTAATTGATCGAAGCCATTTTACCGTATTATTTCTTTCCTGCAAAAAATCATTTAAGACATTGCTGAAAATTAAGCATTATATAACTCTCAATAAAGTTGAAGTTGAATTAAAATTATAATTATAAGTTACTGATATCGCAATCTTTAAGTTGCGATATAGAAAGTATTTATGCTTTATTTTATAAAACAATTTTTAAACATCAATTCGAATTAACGAATAAAATTATAAAAACAAATCATACATGTTAAATGAAGCCATCCTTTCGTATCTTACCATCTTTAAACAAATAAAATGAATAGCGACGAAATTAGTATTGCAGTAGAAAAAAAATTCCCAGAATTTTTTCAAAAATCAAACACGAAATTTCGTGACTATTTAGAGTTTGTTTCGACCTATGAAGCTACAGGTTATGGCAGCTATTTTATAACTAAAGCACTTCCAGGAGAAATAAGGAATTATGCTTTAAGTATTTTTGAAAGTATGAACAGCTTACAGTGAATATTGAACTTTGTTTAAGGTAAATTAATAACAAAATATCTATACTTTTCAGTTTATAAAGAAATAATTTAACTATTTACTTCAAAAGTAAATTATTGTTAAGGGTATATAATTTATTTGATTCTATTATTCAATTGTAACTATAATTTGAATAAGAAAAAATAAATCCAGATATAATAATTTAAGAAATTGAAAAATACTACGGCTAAACTTCCTTTTTATATATTCATATTAATGCTGCTTGTGATTGTTATAACTTTTTTAGTTGTTAATAAACAAAATAAAATATTAATAAATATAGCTCAATTAGATGAAAAATCGGATGGAATTATTTACAGGACTCAGAAAATATTGATTAATACAAATGAAATAGAGTATGGTATTAATGATTTCATATTTTCTAAAAATAAAAAATCGCTTTTAATAATTGAAAAAGCAAAAAACATTATTAATGAAGAAATTACAATCTTAAATAATCTTCAAAAAGATAATCAAGTTTTTAAATCCAGGATTGATTCTATTGAGTTTTACTTTAACAAACAAATTAAATTTTCAAATCAATTATATTTTTTATTTGCCAAGAATAATTTCAATTCTAAAAACCGGCTGGCGCTATTAATTGAAAATAAATCGTACTCTGATAAAATTCATAAACAGATAGATCGTATTCATTTAGAAGAAAATAAATTCATGTTGCAGCAAAGTAAGTACCACCAAATAACTTCCGCCCGTATTTCACGTTTATTGATATTATCAATATTACTTATTATGCTTTTAATGGTAACCCTTTTATCCAAATTAAGAGGTGAAATTAAAAAAAGAATAAATTCAGAGTCAGAATTAATACGATTAAAAGACGGATTGGTTTTGGAAGTAACTTCAAGAACAAATCATTTAATTGAATCGAGAAATAAATTATCAGAAACACTGGAAAGAATTACAGATGCATTCGTGTCAATTGATAATAAATGGTGTTATACTTATTTAAATAAAAAAGCAGGTGAAATATTTAATCGCGACCCTGAGAAATTAATGGGTAAAAACATTTGGGTCGAATTTCCTGAAAGTATTAACCAACCATTTTATCTGGCTTATCACCAGGCAATGGAAGAGCAGAAATATATTTATTTGGAAGAATACTACCCCCTTTATGATGCCTGGTTTGAAAATCATATTTATCCTTCTCCGAACGGGATAACCATTTATTTTAAAAACGTAAGTGAAAAGAAAAAAGCTGAAATCCTGATAAAAGAAAAAGAAAAAATTATAAAAGAAAGTGAAGATCTTTATCATTCAATTTTCAATAACAGCGGAGAAGCCATTTTATTGACTGTAACCGATGGTACGATTTTATCCGCAAATCCTGAAGCAGTTAAAATATTCGGCTGGAGT
>JANLOW010000372.1:0-2762 GCA_031366785.1 Bacteroidota bacterium
GAATGGATGCGTACCGGTGCACGAAATGCTGCTGCCAATGGAACAGACATTGCAGTTTACAATCCTGCCGGCTTAACAAATCTGGAAGCGGGTTTACATATTAATCTAAGCAATCAAAGTTTGTTTCGTAAACCTTCACACTCTTATGATATGGGTTTGGGTGAAGGAGAAAAAACATTTTCTCAAAATGGCAGCGATCCGTTTTTACCTGAACTTTATTTATCATTCAATAAAAATAATTGGGCATTTTTCGGAGGAGCTTATATTTCCGGAGGAGGGGCAACAATAAATTATACAGATGGTTCTTTTACAACTGACCTGATTGCATTACAAGTGATTCAATCTGCCGGAGGAGCATATATGAATGTAAGGAATCAATCATTGAAAGCGAATTCAATGTATATGACTTTTATGGGTGGGGCGGCATTTTCTGCAACAAAAAATTTATCATTCTCTTTTGCCCTTCGAAATGTTAATGCAAAAAATAAAACTCAGGGAGAAATGACTCTTACAGCTTCTCCTTTTGATCTCCCGGATCAAACACTTGCTATTGATTACAATGAAAATGCAAACGGTTTTGGAGCAACAATAGGATTCAATATTAATTGTAATGAGAAATTAACAATAGCCGGCCGCTATGAAAGTAAAGTAAAACTGGATTTTAAAACGGCACAGGTTACCGATGACTTTGGTATTACAACCGATGGACAATACAACAGACGCGATCTGCCTGCTGTTGCTGCCCTTGGCGCATCCTATCAGGTAAACACTATGATGCGGTCTTATTTTGATTTCAACTATTATTTTCAGACAGGTGCCGATTGGGGTAAATCAACAATGGCAACCAATGAAGCTCCATTATCATCACTTGCCGGAAATGTATATGGAATAGGAGCGGGAATTGAATGCAATATCTCACAAAAATTTACAGCCAGCATCGGTGGTGGTTATTCAAAATATATGTTCAAGGATAAAGATGGATATTATACTCATCTGGGAACTTTAGAAGTTATGCAGGATAATAATGCAAACTTCAATACCGGTTTTGCTTTTCAGGCTACGAAAAAAATGAAAATCAATGCCGGATACATGCATACATTTTGGGCGAAAGACCAAACAATAAAAGCACTACTTGCTCAACCTCTTGATGTAAATATTAAAGTGAACAATAGTTTAAATGCTATTGCTTTGGGTGTAGAATTGAGTTTCTGATTTTGGTTTATGAGATATGAGATATGAGATATTAGAAATTAGATATTAGATATTAGATATCAGTAGCGTTTCGATATTACTCGAAGATATTCAATTGTTTACAATCTAGTTCTTTGACATACTGTAGTGAAGGGTCTTGAAAGAGTTGATTTATCGGTGTTTTCTCTAACGCAGTTAGGCTAAATATCTGTAACATTTCGTAAAGTGATTGTTTCACAGTAAATTGTTTTTTTACGATTGCTATTAACACATAAACAGATATGGCAATCCATATTTGAGTTTTAACGGCATTAGTTGAATTACCCCAAAATGATTTAATCTTTAAGTGTTGTTTTATCCACTTGAAGAATATTTCGATCATCCATCGATGCTTGTAGAGCTGAGCAATTTCTTCAGGTTTAAGTTCAAAATTATTGGTTATAAAAACCAAATGTTTATCACGTTCTGCATCATAGAATTTAATTCTGCGGAACAATTCAGGATAGTCTTTTGAAACCACATAATTTTTTAACCGAACGGATTGGTCACACTTTATTCCTTTGGTTTTATCCACCGGACGAGAATATACTCTCTCAAATGCAAAGACTTTCCTTGCTCGAAGAACGAAGAATGCTCCTATTAAATGGATTCGATACATTCGTTTAAAGTCAATGTATCCTCTGTCCATTATGTAAAAGCTATTCGATTCGTATTGAATTTGATCAAGAATATTTAACTCATGAACACTTGCCGGAGTAATTGCAATAAACTCAGGAATAGCATTCTTTAAGTTCAATTGTGTATGCAGTTTTATCGCAGCTTTATGAGTTCGGAATGTTGCCCACGGAAATACGCTTAGACACAAATCAATGATTGTTGCATCTATAGCAAATACATTTTCCTTTAATGAAACTTCTAAGTTGTTCTCATTAATATATAGCTGTTTTGCTTGCGCAATCAATATTTGAGCAAAGTCAGCATAGATTTTCCAGTTCCGATTCTCATTCGCTTTTGATAGCGTTGACTTGGAAATTGATTTCCCTATTCCCAGATGATACAATTTTGATTCTAACGATGACAAACACAAAATCGTATCGCTTAAACTCTCTCTATGAGTGAGCTGACCAAAGGCCATACAAAGAAATTGCTTCCAGCAACTAAATTCTTTAACCTTATAATCGCCATCGTATTTGGTAACACAATCATTAAAATCATTATGAGAAATAACACCCATAAGTTGGCTAAATATATATTTGCCTTGATTCATTTTTTCGGCTAATTTGCCCTAAATAAATCAAACTAATTTCAAATCGTTTGAACTTCAAACCTAGCTCAAGACCTTTATCTACAGTACTTTCAAAGAACGATATTGTGTAACATCAAAACGGCACTGATTTCTAATAACTAATAACTAATATCTAATATCTAAAATCTAATATCTAATAACCAAATAAAAAATATGCCTGCAAACTATCCGTCCGACGTTGAAGCCGTTCAGGACCTTGTAAATAAATATAAACGATTACGTACTGAAATTGGAAAGGTAATCATCGGCCAGGATGAAGTTGTTC
>JANLOW010000373.1:0-2411 GCA_031366785.1 Bacteroidota bacterium
TACCTCTTCCTTGACCAAAAAAGGAAACAAAAACTTGTAGAAAGAATAAAGAAAAACATCACTAAATTTGACCTTAAACCTGATGACTTTAATTTTGTAACTCCCTGATTATGCGCACATAAAAAAACGTTAGTCAGAATTCCCTGTACAATTTAAACAATATTAAAGAGCTGAATGTCCCAATCTCGCCAACTTGCCGCCATCATGTTTACCGACATAGTCGGATATACAGCTATGATGCAACAAAACGAAGAGAAGACGGTGGCGGTTATCAAACATTATAACACAACTCTTGAAAAAAGGGTATCCCAGTTTAATGGACAAGTATTAAATTATTATGGGGACGGTAGTCTTTGTATTTTCCCCAGTGCAACAGATGCTGTCAATTGTTCATTAGCCGTTCAAAATGATTTAAAGAACGAACCGGTTGTACCCCTTCGGATTGGTTTACATATTGGCGAAGTTTTTTTTGAAGATGCAAAAGCGTTGGGTGATGGAGTAAATGTGGCTTCAAGGGTTCAATCACTTGGACAGGAAAATACGATTCTTATTTCCGAAGAAGTTCATAATAAAATAAAGAACAATGATTCCATCACTACTAAATCGCTGGGGCAATTTGATTTTAAAAATGTGGGTAAGCCAATGGAAGTGTTTGCACTGACCAATGAAGGGCTTTTTGTACCTCAAAGGAAAAAGATGGTAGGAAAACTAAAGAGTAAGAGCCATCAGAAACGAAATATAATTATGGCTCTTTCATTGGTCATAATAGGTGTAGCAGCATTTTTTATTTATAATAATTTCTTGGCTAAAAATGATTCAGCTTCCGAAAAATCAATTGCAGTACTTCCCTTTGTTGATATGAGTGCCGCCAAAGACCAGGAATATTTCTCGGATGGGCTAAGTGAAGAACTTCTGAATCTTCTTGCAAAAATTCCTGAACTGAAAGTGATTGGCCGTACTTCCTCTTTCTCATTCAAAGGCAAGAACGAAGACTTGAGAAGTATTGCAGAAAAGTTAGGAGTTGCAAATATTTTAGAAGGCAGCGTTCGCAAGGATGGAAATAAGATTCGTGTGACAACCCAATTAATAAGAGCAACTGACGGCACACATTTGTGGAGCGAAACCTACGACAGGGACTTAGAAGGCATTTTTAAATTACAAGATGAAATAGCTGGTGCTGTCGTGAAGCAATTAAAGCTGAAGCTTCTTGCGGTTCCATCAAGTGCAGCTTCTTCAAACATTGAAGTTTTTAATCTTATTCTGCAGGGAAATTATTTTTTTGATAAACTGGATAAAGAAAATGTTGCCAAAGCAGTTGATTTTTATACCCAGGCATTGATTATAGATTCTACCGATGCCCGGGCATGGGGAAAACTGGCTAATGCCATTTCAAGACAGGCATGGCAAAATTATATAGACCGGAATGAAGGCCGTGAAAAAGCAAGAAAAGCTGCCCTGAAGTCAATAGCACTTAATAAAAATCTTGCAATAGGCTATATTGAATTGGGCGATTTGAAATTGTATCAGGATTTCGAATGGAAGAGTGCAGAAGACAATTATCAACAAGCTCTAAGCCTGGAACCTGGAAATGCTGACGTATTATATAGTCTGGGAGGTGGTCTTTATTTCGCCATCGGCCAGTGGAATGATGCAATCAGATTAATGAAAGAATGTATTGAGATTGATCCTCTGAAGCCGCTCTATTTTTTGAATCTTGGCAATATACTCACTCATGCCGGACGGCTTGATGAAGCCATTGCTTATTTTAAAAAAGCTCTTGAATTAAATCCTCAGTTTCAAAGAGCTCATTTGTATCTGGGCAGGAGTTACCTGTTGATGGGAAAACCGGAAATGGCATTGAAAGAAATGCAACAGGAAAATCTTGAAGTATTCAGGGTCTTTGGAATGGCATTGGCCTATTATGCTGCCAATCGGCACAAAGAAGCCGATGAAGCCTTAAGAGATTTCAGTGACAGGTTTCAAAATGAATGGAGTTATCTTTTAGCCGAACTTTATGCTTTCCGTGGAGAAAAAGACAAAGCTTTTATATGGTTGGAAAATGCTTTTAAAAAAAATGACGGGTGGCTGGTTTTTCTTAAAGGGGATCCCCTTTTGATAAGCCTGAAAAATGATCCCCGCTATACTACATTCTTGAAAAAGATGAATTTGCCGGCAGATTAAATAATCTTACAATATCTTTTATGAAATAAGTTCTTAACCATTAAGTGTTGGAATGATTTCTAATTGAAAATTACGAAGGACGAACGCACAACATTAAGAAGAATAGCCGCAAGTCCCCTCGAAAAAGCCCCGCATTAAAAGATATTAACGGGGGCTTTCGGTTATTCTTTGTTGACCGACGCCTTAGCTGGGAGCCACTGTTGCGGTGATAGGTATTTAGTAGCGGCCTG
>JANLOW010000382.1:0-4007 GCA_031366785.1 Bacteroidota bacterium
CACCATTAGAAAATAAAAATAAATTAAATTCATATTTTGAAAGTGATCTGATAGAAATAATTCCTAATATTGAAATGATCAATAATATGAAATAACCAAATTTGCTATTATCAAGATTAGTAAGAAGAAATGCTTTAAATACATTCCTGTTTTCCGGATTAAATAGTTGCATGTAGGACGCGTCTGTCCATTTATCAAAATTTACTACTAATGCTATAATGCTCCCTATAATCCCTGTAAGAAATAATATAGTAAACCAAAATTTATACCCTTTGAAATTAAAAGTTTGAACTTGATTAATAATAATTTTCAGAGAAATAAAACCAAGCCAAAATGCAAAAAAGAAAGCATTTATTTGATGAAATAATGATGGAATAAGTGCAACAACTAATATAAATAAATACTTTTTGAATGAATTTTTAAAATTAGAGAATGTATAAATATAACAACAAGCGAATTGAGACAAAATCATAAAAAGTAATGTAAAAGGATAATATCTCACAAAATGAAATGTACTGGATGCCCAAGGCGAGCAACCTAAACATAAAATAAAAAATGAAATTGTTATTAAAGGTAATTTTACAGATTTATCTTTAATGAAATAATAAATTAAAAAAATAAAAATCAAATATAAGTAACCTAAAGAGGAGATTTGATACCAATTAAATGAAATAATTGTTGATGCAAAATAAAATGGAAAACGCAAATAACTTTCCGGCCCATATTCCCAATACAAGTGATAAGGAAATCCATCTACATAATTTGCAGTTTCTTTTGGAGGAGATTGATAAGGCAAGCCAAAATTTTGAATAGATTTTAAGGAAAATATATTCGTTATTTCGTCATCACTTGGAGCATATTTTGATAATGTATTTACGTTATAATGTATTAAAAATAAAGAAATAATAATTGAAGGAATAAGGATAAAAATAGTTTTTTGCAGAGCTGTAAGTGATTTTGCAAGTGATTTTATTTTTAATTTTTCAACATTTTTAGTCTGTTGATTTCGTACTTCAGGTTTTATTCGCTCCCTTTTCTTTTTCATTATTACTTTTTTAAAAAATAAATTTTATTAGAAAAAATTTATTTAGTAACTTTTTGCAGTTGGTTTTTCTTTTTATATACCCAAATAGCAACATATAGAAGGTATATCAACAAGCCTGTAAGCGAAACCCACAAGCTTTCCTTAACATAAGGCGGCTCAAATTCAAACACAACATCATGCACACCTTTGTCTAAAACAAATCCCATAAAACCAAAATTTACAATTAGCGGTTCAACTTTTTTTCCATCAACAACTGCTTGCCATCCCTGATCATAAGGAATAGTAAAAAACAATAGCTTTTTTATATTATTAGTGAATCTACCTTTAATTAAATTTTGTGAATGTTCTGTAATAGCCAAAGTGTCCTTCTTCAACTCATTAATAAATTGACCATATTTTTCGAGAGTTAAGTCATTAGTTGTGTCTATTAAATTAAATTGGGAAAACTCTTTAAATTTATCTTTTTGGTTTTCATCAATAACAAATGCCTGAAATAATGTTTTATCCTTTTGCAAAATAGAAATCTTTTCGAAGTCCTTCTGAAGAATAAATTTGTTATAAGAATAACCAAGAGGGAGATAAAATTTATTTTTAAAAACAACTACATCACCAAATGAAGCTATTGAATCATCCAATGCATATAGATTACCATCTGACTTTTTAGTAAGTGTGTATTTAATATTAGCAAATGTTTGAAGAAGTGGTCTTTTAATAAGTCCTATTGCCCAACGTGTTTCCGATTCTTCATTGGGTTTAACAACATTCGTTCCGGCAAGAAATTTTATATAGTATAATTGATTAAACGATTGATAAGAAGAAGTACCGTAATAATCTTGGATAAAAGCATCATTTAAGCTGCCATGTATGGCATTACCTGAAAAATAATTTTTATTAATTCTATAAAAACTTTTATCTATTGACTTTAAATAATTCACCGATTCAACGGTATAATCATTAAAACCAATCTTTTTATTTAATTCCGTTTTAGTAAGTATAGAACGCTTATTTACTGTCAATGAAGAAAAATAAGCTAACTCACATATCAAGATCAAAAGAAGAAATATTTGTGCTATATATTTAAATTTTTTAAAACTCAGTAAATAAATTACAAATGCATACATAATTAAAAAAAACACTGCTACACTTCTGAGCTTATAGTCGACAAAATTCTGATTAGATGGGAGGTAAGAAAAAAATAACAGTACAATTAATGCAATAAAGGTTGCCAATAATACTTTAAAATTTATTTTAGTTAGCTTATCTATATAGCTTAGTGCAGAAATGCCAAAAAACAAAGCAGTAACCGGCACAAAAAAGGACATACCGCTTTTATAATAGTCTCCTGAAAATAAATACAATGAATGCCTGAAGTATGGAAATAAAATCAATAGGAACCATAACCCAAAGAATATTCCAAAAAGTATTTTACTTTTTTTATTAAGAAATTGAAACACCTGCGGAACCAATAACAAGTTAATTAGTCCTGCATAAAAAACGGGTGCTTCAAGGTAATTTTGCCAGCCTCTGAAATCACTGCCTGTATACATCATGTCACTTGAAAAACTCCGCATAATAGCCGTCATAAATTCTCTGGTATCGGCTAAACCAAACAATGGCATAGATTTTAACAAATTAAAATAACCTGCTTCACCAGAAACTCTGGGACTATCAATCATTTGCAATAATGGGCTTACTAAAAAAACAGAATTGATAGCAATTCCTAAAAGTCCAAAACCAACCATTTTTAATAATAATTTTATAATTCCAGTACTTCTGAAATCATGTTCCTGATAATAACGGAATAACACATATAAAAAAAGAAAAACCGTAAATATGTACAGTGAAAAAATATCAGTGCTCAATATTGCTACTGCTACAGGGAAATAAAACCATGAATTTTGTTTATACAATTTTTCAAAAGAAAATAATAAAAATGCTCCATACACAACCAGAGAAGAATGTCCGTACCAGCCACCACCGAGAATCATATAACCGGAAAAAGAAAATAGCAAAGCTCCAACTAAAGAAGCATAAGGTGTAATACCAATTGTTTTCAGGTAATAATAAAAAATAATACCACCTAAAAGGATCTTAATTAATTGCGCGTAAACAATCAAATATGAAATCTTACTTCCTTCAAAAAGGTAAAGAAAAATATTAAACGGGTCGTTGATCCCACCGGGAAATACATTTTGTCCCATTCCCTGATTGAATGACCATTTCGGAATTCCTTCAGTTCTTAAATAATTTGTAAAATGAACTAATTGAGGATTAAATAAATTATATGTATCGCTTCCAATGTCTTTATAAATGAGTACGTTTTTAAAAAACAGAAAATCTCTGTAAACAAAAAATGAAATTAATAAAATAAAAGTAACTAAAAGATAAAATCCGTTTGTTATAAAAAAATTACTTGGGTTCAGTCCGGGTAAGTCACTTTTTGCTTCTGGTTTAATAATCCCGCCTTGTGGCTTTAATGGTTTTGTATATTTAGATTTACTCATCTTTTAAAAAAAATATTATTCTGTAGTTATAATTAATACTAAATATTTAACACAAATCATTTGCTTCATAAAAGCAAAATAATATTGGGAATTGTAAGCAAAGAAAAGAAAAAAAGTGAATAACAGACTATTAAAATAGCTTATTTAAGCTATTTAAAAGCTAATTTCCTGTTGCAATTAAAATTCGGGATTAAGATAATTTCATTAACTTTCTCGCTTTCCATTTCAATTGTCAATGAAAATGAAGCAAGGACAATCGCCATTGAAAAACCATTCAACAAAAATAAATGCCAGGATTCCCATTCCAAATAAACTGAACTGGCATATCTTCCCTTTCGTAATTCTCCTGATTTCTCTATTTGCCAATTTACCTGTCCTTCATAATGGTTTTGTTAACTGGGACGAAGATCAATATATTCAAGGAAACTGTCTTATACATTCAATATATTTTAAGAAAA
>JANLOW010000390.1:0-2682 GCA_031366785.1 Bacteroidota bacterium
GTTCCAATTTTTGTCCCCAAAATTCCTGAAAGACCGGCACATGAAATCGCTTTGGAAGGTCTCAAAAGAATTGAAGAAGAAAAACTCTGGCAACAGGGTTTTACAAAAAAGTATTATAGTGAAGTTACAGACGTAGTCAGGCAATATATCGAAAGACGATTTTCAATCAATGCCATGGAGCAAACTACCGATGAAACTTTAAAATATTTCACAAACAGCTTGATCCGTGATGATGAAAAAGAAAAACTTCAATATATACTTAAACTCGCTGACATGGTCAAATTCGCAAAAGCGCTTTCAATTCCTTCAGAGAATGAAAGCACTATGCAATTTGCTTATACCTTTATCAATAATACAAGACCTGTGGTAAAAGAAGATTTCGAAATAAAGGAGGAGTTAAAATGATTAACGGAATTACATTTGCCAATCCGTCTTTTTTCTGGTTACTTGGAATAATTCCTCTTATGGTAATATTCTATTTCATTTATCTTAGAAAAAAAACATCGCAGCTTTCTTTTTCAGGGTTTGATGTTTTTAAAGGAATTAAAAAAACCACCATACAAAAAATACAATGGCTGCCCTTGGTATTAAGAATACTTGCATTTTCTCTTGCAGTAGTCGCTTTGGCAAGACCACAGTCTACATCGAGTGGACAAAATATTACCACAGAAGGAATTGATATTATTATGGCTTTGGATATTTCCAGCAGTATGCTGGCAGAAGATCTTAAGCCGAATCGGATAGAAGCTGCTAAAAAAGTTGCTGAAGATTTTATCGAAAGCAGGCCGAATGACAGAATTGGATTAGTTGTTTTTGGTGGTGAGAGTTTTACTCAATGTCCTTTAACAACCGATCATTCTGTTTTAAAAAATCTCTTCGGTGGAATTCAATCGGGAATGCTAGCTGACGGAACAGCTATCGGTGAAGGCCTTGCCACAGCAGTAAACAGGATCAGAAAAAGTACTGCAAAAAGTAAAGTCATCATACTTTTAACAGATGGAGTTAACAATATTGGAGCAATTGCTCCGGAGACAGCCGGAGAAATCGCTAAGACGTTTGGCATACGTGTTTATACTATTGGTGTTGGAACAAGAGGAATGGCACCTTATCCTTTTAAAACACCTTTCGGAATTCAATACCAGAACATGGAAGTACAAATCGACGAGAAAGTACTTCAACAAATTGCCATTGAAACAGATGGAAAATATTTCCGCGCCACCAATACTTCAAAATTAAAAGAGATTTATAATTCAATAGACAAATTAGAAAAGACAAAAATTGATGTAACTGAGTTTCGGAAACATACTGAAGAATTTTACCCTTTGTTAATTACCGCTCTTTTACTTTTGATTTTAGATTTATCATTAAGATTTACAGTGTTTAAAAACATACCCTGATGTTTAGATTTGCTCATCCGGAATATCTATATGCACTGGTTGCTTTGCCTGTTGTATTTATTCTTTTTCTTTTAATGGTGCAATGGAAAAAACGAGCGCGTCGTAAGCTGGGAGAACAAACATTAATTGACAAACTTTCTTCGGGACATTCCCGAAGCAAACAAGTACTGAAACTCATACTTTCACTAACGGCTCTTGCATTTATTATTATCGCCTGTGCAAATCCTCAAATCGGAACACGATTGGAAGAAGTAAAACGAGAAGGTGTTGACATAATAATTGCTTTGGATGTTTCCAATAGCATGAAAGCGGAAGACATTAAGCCAAACAGATTGGAGCGTTCCAAACAGGCAATAAGTCGATTACTCGACGGACTTGAAAATGACAGGATAGGAATGATTGTTTTCGCCGGACAAGCCTATGTACAATTGCCTATAACTTATGATTATGCAGCAGCTAAGTTATTTTTACAGTCTATAGAAACGGATATAATTCCAACACAAGGAACCTGTATCGGATGCGCAATAGATTTAGCAGAAACCTCATTTACAGGAAATGACAATAAACACAAGGCTCTCATTATAATAACCGATGGCGAAAATCATGAAGAAGATGCTGTAGAATCCGCAAAAAAAGCAAATGAAAAGGGTATAATTATTCATACTATTGGAATGGGATCTGTTGATGGCGCCCCTATTCCAATTTTCAGAAATGGTATACAGGTAGATTTCCAGAAAGACAATGAAGGAAAAACAGTTATTACCAAACTTGAGTCTTTGACATTAGAAAGAATTGCTGCAGAAGGTAAAGGAATTTTTATTCAAGCTTCAAACAGTGATGACGGCTTAGCATCTATTTTCAGCCAAATAAATAAAATGGAGAAAAAATCTTTCGGCACAAAACAATTTACCGGTTTTGAAGATAGATTCCAATATTTTTTAGCGGCAGGATTGCTTTTACTGCTAATAGAATTTTCAATAACAGACAGAAAAAGTAAACTTATTCTTAAACTGGATTTGTTTGATGAAAGAAAGAAAAAAGGCGGTAGTTATTAGATATTAGTCTTTAGATGTTAGTCATTAGATGTTAGTCTTTAGATATTAGTCTTTAGATGTTAGTCTTTAGATGTTAGATATGGAAATAAAATGAAAAAAATAATTATACACATACTTTTATTTATTTGTGTTGTTGAATTCAGCAATACAAATCATGTATTTGCTCAATCTTCGAAAAAGCTAATTCATGATGGCAATCAAAAATATGAGCAAAAAAAATTCGGTGATGC
>JANLOW010000024.1:0-3641 GCA_031366785.1 Bacteroidota bacterium
ATTCATTCGAAGCTTCTCAACAAATTCAACAGCGCCAAAACAATTCTCGAGATTTTCTCCATTAATTTTTAAAACAGATGTCGGACCAAGGCCAATACCAATGAAGATAGAATCGTATTTTTTTTCCAACATTTCAATATCGGTTTTATTTTTTATTGGTGTATTGTATAAAACCTTATAGCCGAATTGATTTTCTAAAAAAATCATTTCATCGAGTGCTTCTTTATTGGTGATCTTGTAAGGAGCAACACCGTAAACAGTTAATCCGGATGGTTTTGATTTAGCTTCGTAAACATCAACTTCAAATCCTAAAAGTCTTAACTCACAAGCACAGGATACTCCGGCCGGACCTGCGCCAATGATGGCTACCTTTTTTCCATTTGGTTTTGCAAGTACATACAATTTTTTTCCTGCATCCATTGCTTTTGAAGTTGCAAAACTTTGAAGTCGCCCGATTTCAATTGGTTTTACATTTTGATTGGTATAAACACAAGCACCTTCACACAAAACTTCGGTCGGACAAACTTTTCCGCAGGCATAACCAAAATAATTCGAATCGTAAATTGTCTTTGCAGCGCCAATATCATTTTTAGTATTAATCTGGCGGATAAAGGTGGGAATATCGATTCCGGTCGGACAAGCATTTATACACGGAGCATCGTAACAGAAAAGGCAACGCGAACTTTCATAGTAAGCCTGTGTTTCATTCATCAACGGCTTTATCTGTGAAAAGTTTTTATCGAAATCAGTTTCGGAGGAGGGAGGGGAGTATTCGGACATGTTTTTTAGTATTGGGTATCGAGTATCGGGTATCAAGAATCAAGAATCAAGAATCAAGAATCAAGATAGCTTTTTATTTGGGCGTTAAGGTAGCAAATATTTGGAATTTTTTAATCAACAAAACACTTAGATTTACACTTGTTTAAATACCAATATATTTATTATAAAAAAGATACTTTTATTAAAGTAAATATTTGAGAAAGAATTGTAAGTTTGTTTTAATTGATAGAATGAAAATGCTAACTACAAATCTTGCCGTAAAAAAAGTACAGCCTACAGATGATTATAAACTCTTCCTGACTTTTTCAAATGGCGAAATCCGATTGTTTGAAATGAAGCCATATCTCAAGAAAGGAATCTTCATTGAGTTAAATAATTTTTCAATGTTTAACACTGCCCATGTAAGCTTTGATACAGTTGAGTAGGATAACGGAGCCGATTTTGATCCGGAGGTTTTGTATAAACTGGGAAAAAAAATAAAAGATAAAAAATATTCTTCAGTTCCTAGTCGGACTTCTTCGGCTACTGAATCAAGAACTAAATATCGAAAGAAGTAATTTATTGAAAATTGACTGTTAACTTTGATTTAATTGTAAGATGTTGTTTAAATTTTATTCAGAAAAAAATCATAACCAAAAATAGAACACGGATGAAACGGTTTTGAAGGGTAAAAACGGATTAGATTTTCGAAGACTCCATATAATGTATCTTCCATATTGTATTTTTATGATATGTCTTTCTTAATTACTTCATACAATCTTTCTGCAATAAGTTCATGATATAATTCTGTAGCATGAATTCCATTGTTATTAAAATACTTTTTACCATTTTTAGTATGTTCATCAAATCCATAAACATAATTTATTTTTTGATTTGATAATTTCTTCGACATGTATTTCTCCAATATACCAGATAAAAATGTTTCAAAAGAAGTTTGAGAACGCCGAGCAGAGCCTAAAATAATTATTTTTATTTTTTCTTTTTCACAATAGGTAACAACATTTTTAACAAGTTCTAAGTATTTTCTCAAAGCATATTTATGGTTGCCGATCAAACAACCAAAGAAATAATTAATATTAATAAAAAAATTATAAAATTCTGATTTTTTACTATAAATCCCGTAACTGTATCGCCTGGATAATATTAAAAGATCAAATTTTTCGGGGTTTATAATCCCTAAAAAAGGAAAATTGAATGATATACGTTTTTTATTTTCATAGTTTAAAAATTTATAATAAAATTTAACAATTCTTAAAAAAGGTTCCGGCCGGATATGAAAGATCAAAAAATCATTTTTAATTTCTAATGAATCGGCAATTTTCTGCAGACAATTACTAAATCTTTCATACCTGATAATGTTTACATTAAAATTTACATCTGAACTATTTTCTATATACTTCTTTAACTTTTGATGAAATATATCTTCAAATAAAATATCCCCCTGTACCGGGAAGCATCCTCCCACGTAGGTGATTTGAATATTTTTTTCTTTTAAATTAGTAAGATGATGTTTAGCAGATCGATATTCATGTGGGGAAAGGATGTAGTTTTCAGAAGTCAATGTAAATCCTTTTCCATTGTTTGCACTTTCAAATTTTTTAATCAATGTACATAATGAATCTTTATTTACTTTTAAAATTAACCTGTTGTCGATTTTTCCTTCAAGAGTATTTGCCTTCTTTGAAAATGACAGGCATTGAATGGTTTGTTGATGGGTCATTGTAAACTGTCCAAAATTATCTCCATAAATAAATTGTAGATGAGAAAGCATTGAATCAAAAAATAAGGAATCATTTAAATTTAAAAAAGCAGAATTGATAAACTTTATTTGGAATGGTTTTAAAATAGAAATTATTTTATTAACATATTTCCAATATTCACTAGTATTCTGGTGAAAAAAAGGGAAAGCATTAATGCTTAAATTAAAATCACAATGTCCGAATCCAACTTTTTTTACCTGATAATTTGATTTTATGATTTCATATAAATTGGAAATCCCGTTCTTAGTTTCTATTAAAGGTATTATTTCATGAAAAGTAATATTTCTCAATTTTAATTGACCAACAACATCATCGATTTCAAAATTATTTTCAACTTTAGGAATTAATAGGGAGTGAATAAATGAATTAGTCGGAATTGATTCAATATCCTGTTTTTGATTACCGGAATTTATTGAATTTATTCTTATTGCAATTTTTATCTTAGAAGGTTCATTATTAAAACCAGTTAAAATTCTGTTTATGATATTTCTATACTCTTTTTTTAGATTATCGGTTTTGGACTCATTTATCCAGTCAGAAATACTGTCTTCCAGATCAAGGCAAATAACAGCACCGGACTCTCCTTTTTTAATTATACTTTCAAATGTAGAATCAGAATTATACTTAATAAACTGATATGTATTTAACATAATTCATTTGTTAATAATGAATCAAATAAGTTAAAATATTATTTTGAATAACAAAACATTTTTATTTATCCACCAAATCTCACAACTCCACCAACTTCCCATACGTCTCCGGCCTTCTATCCCTGAAAAACTGCCACACCGACCTCACTTCCTCAATAATATCCAGATCAAAATCTGCAACCAGTAATTCATCGTTATCTTCAGAAGCCTGAGCGAAAATTTGTCCGCGCGGATTTACAAAATAAGAAGAGCCGTAAAACTTTCCGAGATTCCATGGTTTTTCTTCACCGACACGATTGATGCAACCCATGAAATATCCATTGGCAGCCGCATGAGCCGGTTGTTCTAATTTCCAGAGGTATTGTGATAAACCTGCAACGGTAGCGGAAGGATTGTAAACGATTTCAGCTCCATTCAATCCGAGTATGCGTGCACCATCAGGAAAATGGCG
>JANLOW010000485.1:0-2571 GCA_031366785.1 Bacteroidota bacterium
GGTAGAATCATTAATGGAAACAGCATCCCAAAAATTATTATAATTATTATTCGAACTAGCACCGTTGCTGGAAACTTCGGAATCAAAACGGGCACTAAGAGCATTTGTAATAAACAATACAGAAGTATTTTTATCGTTATAGGTATCCAGCTGGACTGAAATACCGTCATCATTTCCTAATTCAAAATCTCTATCCATAAAAAAGCGAACAATTTTATCAGGTTCTTTGTCATAACAATGAAATCCAACATATAAATAATCATCATTATAAAGCATTCGCACTTCTGTTCTTTCACTAGGCAATGCACCGGGATAAGGATCAACTTGAATAAAATCTGTTATTGGCAAGGCGCTCTTCCATTCAGGTTCATTCAAGGCGCCGTCTAGCTTTAATTCCCCGGTAATACGGAAAGGTTTATAATGTTGCTGTGCTGCAGCATTACAAAAAAACATAATGAATAATAAACAAAATAAATGATTTTTAATGTTATGAAAGTTAATAGTCATGCGGCGTTTTTGCACTTAAAAAACAAAATAAGAATCTACTAAAATACAATTCTTTTCCTTTCTTCAACATCAATAATAAATGTACTTTTGATACATATTTTTTTCACTTAAAATAGTTAATTTATCTATCAACCCACTATGTATTTAAAAATTGCTATAACAATTTATTTGTCCTTTTTTCTTATCCACAATTCTTTTTCTCAAACCGGAAGTGTGAAAGGAAGAGTAACAGACTTAAACACTAATAATCCAATTCCTTTTGCAAATGTTTTTTTAACCAATACGACATTTTCAGTAGTGACAGATACGAATGGTTATTTTTCAATTAACGGCATACCGGCCGGCATTTATAATATTACATGCAGTTTTATTGGATACAATAACCAAAGTCGATTTGAAATCCAGGTTAGCACGGTAAAAGCCAGTATTGTTGATTTTATTATGGAAGAAAACCGTACTACGTTAAATGAAGTACAGGTATTTGTTTCTCCTTTTAATAAAACTGAAGAAAGTCCATTAAGCTTAAAGACAATTGGAAGTGCTGAAATTTATAGAAATCCGGGTGGAAATCGTGATATATCAAAAGTAATACAAACCTTGCCGGGTGTTGGTTCGACAGTATCTTTTAGAAATGATATAATAGTTCGAGGAGGTGCTCCTAATGAAAATCGTTTTTATATTGATGGCATTGAAGTTCCGAACATTAACCATTTTGCAACTCAGGGCTCATCAGGAGGACCAGTCGGACTCATAAATGTCAACTTTATTAGAGAAGTTGATTTTTACTCAGGGGCTTTTCCGGCAAACAGAGGAAATGCTGTTAGCTCAATAATGGAGTTCAAGGAAATCAATGGCAATGAGGAAAAATTATCCGGTACTGCAATGCTTGGCTCTAGTGATGTAGGCATAACACTTGAAGGGCCGGTCAATAAAAACTTTAATTTTATTTTTTCAGCACGACGGTCATATCTTCAATTCCTTTTTAAAGCACTGGGACTCCCCTTTCTTCCAACTTATAACGATGCCCAATTGAAACAAACAATTAAATTTAAAAACAATAACAAGCTGACCATAATCGGACTTGGTGCCATTGATGATTTTGAATTAAATGAAGATGCAAACGACGGAATTACAGATAGCAAAACGATAGAAAAGAATAATTATATACTCGGATATCTTCCGGTAAACAAGCAATGGAATTATACTATCGGTGCTAATTATGTTATTCTTTCCAAGCATGGATTTACAACACTGGTATTAAGCAGAAACCATCTCAATAATAAAGCATCCAAATTTCTTAATAATACGAATCTTTCTACTGATAAAATATTAGATTATTCATCTGCCGAGATAGAAAATAAATTCAGAGCAGAAAATACATTTTTCAAGGATACATGGAAGGTAAATTATGGTTTTGGATATGAAAACTCTACATACACGACTTCAACATTTCGAAAAATTGAATTTAACGGACTACCGGTAACCGAAGATTATTTTTCCAAATTACCAATGAATAAAATGACATTATTTATGCAAGTGGGAAATAAATTTCTAAATGAACGCTTAATTGCATCTGCAGGAATCAGGACAGATTTTAATGATTACTCAGACAATATGAAAAATCCCTTGAATCAAATTTCTCCGCGTATGTCATTGTCGTATTCTTTAACGGAAAAATTATTTTTGAATTTAAATTTGGGAAGATATTTTCAATTACCGGCGTATACTGTTCTGGGATACCGAAATAATTTAAATGAATTAACTAATAAAAACAATAATGTTAAATACATTCAATGCGATCATATTATTTCAGGATTGGAATTTAATCCTACAGTAACATCAAAAATTACTGTAGAAGGGTTTTATAAAAAATACAAAAATTACCCATTCCTTTTAAAGGATAGTATTTCATTGGCAAATCTCGGAGGCGATTTCGGTGTTATTGGAAATGAGCCGGCTAATTCTACCTCTGAAGGTCAAAGTTATGGTATAGAATTTTTTGCTCAACAAAAGCTTAGCAGCTCCTATTATGGAATTGTTTCATATACATTTTTCAGAAGTGAA
>JANLOW010000075.1:0-3058 GCA_031366785.1 Bacteroidota bacterium
ACCAATGGAAATTTTTACTGGAATTTTATGGATGGCAGTGCTATTGATACTTCTTTCAATACCAATCACACGTTTACTGCTCCGGGAAATTATAATGTCATGTTTATTGTAAATGATTCCCGCAGTTGCAATATTGCAGATACCGCTTTTATAAATATTACTGTACTGCCTTCCATTCCTGTCATTGCTTCTTTTAATTCAACTCTTCATCAGAATTGTTCTTCTCCCTCTGCCAATTTTTCTTTCACCGGATCTGGAGGACATTTATACACCTGGGATTTTGGCGATGGAAATTATTCTGAAGGTGCCAATGTTTCACACATTTATTCTAATCCCGGTGATTATATTGTAAAACTTGCCGTTAGTGATACTGTTTGTGGTGCAAATGAAATTGTCAGTAAAACGATTTCATTTTATCCGGCCATCGTTGCGTCTGTTGAAATAACAGGATCAGACAATGGTTGTCCGCCCTTGAATGTCGATTTCACAAATAACAGCAGCATAAATGGAAATTATTCTTGGGATTTTATGGATGGCAGTTCTATAGATACGACCTTTAATGTTACTCACACGTTTACTACGCCGGGAACCTATCAAGTGAGATTAATCGTTTTTAATCCGAATAGTTGTAATATTTCTGATACAGATTATGTGCGGGTAAATATTACTTCTTCCACTCCTGCTCAAGCTTCATTCAATATAATTGCTACTTCCGATTGTGATTCAATGGATGCAACTTTTGTTTTTAATGGAATTGG
This sequence comes from Bacteroidota bacterium, assembly GCA_031366785.1. GTDB lineage: Bacteria > Bacteroidota > Bacteroidia > AKYH767-A > 2013-40CM-41-45 > JADKIH01. The sequence goes on from JANLOW010000075.1 coordinate 759, forward strand.
CGGAGATTCCTATTTTTGGAACTTCGGCGATGGAACCTTTGGATCGGGAGTTTCAAACAACCATCATTATTCTCAAGCCGGTAATTACTTAATTACATTGTTTGTTTCTGATTCTGCCTGTAATATGAATGATTTTATATCTCATTCGGTAGTTGTTAAACCATCTCTAAAAACAGAAATAAATACGAATCAGGTTTTATTTGGTTGTGTGCCTCAGACAATTAATTTTTCAAACACATTCAATTCGTTCGGAAATTATTTGTGGGATTTAGGCGACAATACTTTTTCTTCGGAGCATGTAGTAAGCCATGATTACAATATAGCCGGTCTTTATACAATTGTTCTTACAGTAACAGATTCTGCTTCCTGTAACTTGCAAGATAAAGCAGTTTACAATCTAAAGGTTTTCGAAACACCAAAAGCTGATTTTACTTTTATTCAAAAAAATCAAGCGCTCTATTCGGAGATTAACTTCTTTGATAACAGCAGTGCCAATTCGGTTTATTATCGATGGGATTTTTCAGACTCAACCTTTGAAAACAGTAAAGGACCTTTCAGTCACAAATATTATAAAAGAGGTTTTTATAATGTTTGCCTGAATGTAACTACAATAGATGGTTGCACAGATAGTACTTGTGAAGATATTTTTATTGAGAATGAAGAAACAATTTATATACCATCATCCTTCACACCGAATGGAGATGGAAAAAATGATTTTTTTAAAATTTATTTTACAGGACTTACGGAAATCAATGTTTTAATTTATGACCGTTGGGGAAAGAAAATTTACGAATACACTTCTCTGGATGGAAGCTGGGATGGTTCGTATAATGGAAGTCGTGCTTTGGAAGATGTCTACGTATATAAATTAACAGGGAAAGGAATCATCACTGATCACATTGAAAAAACAGGGAGAGTTACTTTGATTTATTAAATTACAATTTGTAGTCATTGTTAAAATCTTATTTTAGAATGAGAAGTCAGGGGTAATTTCATGTTCGGATAATTAACGCCACGAACGCCAAGGTGTGCAACGTTTCGCAACGAAACCTGAAAATTCCCTGAGTAAAAAATCAGTTGAGCTATTCCATAACAATTCTCCTTACATCAAACCCTTCATTTGTTGAAACTCTTAACAAGTAAAGTCCTTTCGAAAGTGCAGAAAGATCAATCGATTTTCTTAAATTAATTGTATTGTTAATTGAAAAACTTTCTGCTACAGCTCCGGTTATATTAATCAATTCGATTTTAGTTTTGGAATAGGATTCATTAAAATCGATTACAAAAATTCCATTCGATGGGTTTGGGTAAATTGAAAATCCCAATTGAGTTTGAAGATCTTCAATACCCGTACAAGCAGATAAGGTGACTGCTTTTGTAAATGAATTTCGAGGTGGGTAAACATCATTTAAAATACCGGTGTAACATTTAAATGTATAGAAACCGCCTGTGACTGTATTAATTAAAGGTGTAAATGATATTGTTGTTAAATCCTGAGCTGCCAATGGTCCGGCGAAAGTTGCAAAAAGTGTTTGTGTAATACTTCCTGTTATTTCAACAGTAACAGGAATATTTGAAACAGCCTCGTTTCCAAAATTTCTTATTGTTACTTCTACTTGTGTTGACGTTCCTGAACAGCTAGGTGAATTTAACGAATATGCTGTGATGTAGGTAAGTTTATTGCTGCCCATTCCATCAGATCCAATTTTAACAACATAACCATCTTCATTATTAAATCCAAAACTACCGGTGTGTCCTGCAATGATATAACCGCCATCAGAAGTTTGTACAGCACTATATCCATGATCGTGATTATCTCCGCCAAAAGTTCTGGCCCATGTTGAATCTCCTGATGAATTTGTTTTCACAAGCCACATATTAGGATTAACAGGCCCGTAACTGCTTGTTGTACCTGAAAGAATAAATCCTCCGTCTGTTGTTTTTTCTACTCTGTGGATATCATCCTGATCTGAACCACCAAAAGTTTTAGACCATATTAACGTACCGTTTAAATTTGTCTTTACCAGATAACCATCATCACCTGTTAACGGTGTACTGGTATTGCCTGCTACTACATAGCCGTCGGATAAAAGAACGAGAGATTCGATATTATCATTTCCGAGTGTTCCAAAACGTTTAGTCCAAAGAGTGTCACCGGAAGAATTTAAACGAATTAAATACTGATCAAGTCCTTTGTTACCATTCGTACTTTGACCGCCTAGAATATATCCACCATCCGTTAATTTTTTTATGGCATTGGCATCATCGTAATTAGAATCACCAATAACTTTAGACCAAAG
>JANLOW010000130.1:0-2171 GCA_031366785.1 Bacteroidota bacterium
TGTAAGATTTACCTAACAATTCAAAGGATTTAATAAATTATATATTCTATTAGGTTTGAGTTGAGCAAGTTCGGCTCGATACATGATGTTTTTAAAAACTAAATTGAAAATAAAAAATCATCTTTCAATATTAAGTACAGCGACAGTAGTATCGCAAATAGATGCATCGAATAACACGTTTTTGTATTCATTAGGGTTTCCAAAGATCTGATAGGAAATACCAACCCTAAGCGGCTCGTTATAATTATTGTCTATAAATCCTGAATCAATATAGGTCATCAAGTAACCGCTGTTATACGGGGCAGAAATATTTAGCCAGCCAAATCCCCCCCCGATGTGAATGGAGTCTATATTTAGTGAATCGGTAAAGTTTAGGTAGAGTTCCACAATTGTAGATGGAGCTCGATGAATGACCATGTTTTCGATATTTACTCAGCTTGGGATATTTTGCAGAATAGGGTGATTACCTCCCTGCCAATCTAAACTGATCTGGAGAGGTTTATCTTTAGTGTAGAAGTTGGTGACAGTGTACTCAAAATAAAAATTCCCATGGTCATCCGTTATAAATATACCAAATGATTTATATTCCAAATTACAAAACAAACAATTATATTCCCACAATCCGATTCCTAAAATTTTGGATGCCGAAGGTGGATTGTTGCAATCGGGTAAGAATTTACCACTGATATGAAAGGTACCGCTTACCCAATCCGAATGCGGCACCTCAGGCTTCTGATCATCTTTTTTACAGGCGTTTGAAAAGAAAAATAATAGAAATACATACAGCAGAGATTTCATAATTAGAAAATTATATTATAGTTTGACTTAAGAATATTGATAATGTAAATAAAATTTTTGTTTCTTATAAATAATGAAAACTGTTTACGCAACTTCATGTTAGTTAGGTGTTAGATTATTTTATTTAAAAAAAATAAAAACCGGTATAAAGAAAAATTAAACATTTAAACTATTAATCAAAATTATCAAAAATTTTGATTAAAAATTTTATCAACAGCTAAATAAAAAAATTGGGCATTTTTTCCACATAACCACTAAAAAAGGCGAAATTTAAAATAACATATAAATCACCCTTCTCCAGCCAATAATATGATTCAAAGAAATATTTACTATTCCGGAGAGGGGTTGGGGAGAGGATTAATAACTTTAATTTACTTTCACAAAATCATTTCAAATCATTTATGAAAAACACTTTTTACATTCAGGCAAAAAAACTCCGTGATATTGCCAACCTGTTCGATGCCGAAAGTAATGCTCTAATAATTTCTATTCTCAAAGATATGGCAACAATAAGGGTTCCGTTTACCGGTGCCCTATCCTCATACCATGAGACCCTGCTATTTATAATGGCCTTCCCACCGGATAAAAAAACTTTTGATCTGGCTGAAAAAGAAGTAATGAGACTGGCTCAAATCTTAAAGAAGCAACCAGAAAAAGTAAAGGAGTTATTCGTTAATTCCGGTATACCTTTTACCACCTTCCGCGCATCCTTTTCTCACGATTGCACACGTTGGCTGCTAACGCATCCCGATTGCAAAGTGGCAATTCTTAAAATTGAGAATACATCATTTAATTTAAACGAAGCGTTGAAAGTGACTGTACCTTCTCAGGAAAGAAGCGAAACAACAGCCGGATTTACCAATGAGGAATTATTAAACGAGCTTTCACCTGATAAAGAATTACAACTTTGTTTTATCATCAATGAATTAAGCCGGCTTGAGAATCTGCCATATATTAAAGATCATTATTATGATGGCCTGGGAATACAAACAAATGTAATTCCAAAGAATAAATTACTTTCTAAATCTTACAACAGAATTGTTATACCGGAAGTGTTTTATCATGATGATTTAGTAAAACACTTTAATGTAGAAGAATTGCTGAACAGAAAGCTGCCTGCTGAAACTTTTCTTACGGAATCAAGGAAAAGAGATTTAATCAGAGTTATTAAAAACTCCATGGCCATGACCGAACGCGAAACTGATCCGGCCACTTATCTTAAAGAAGATTCTATTCGACTTTATCATCTGGAAAGAGGAGTGTCTATTGCTATTTACGGAATGCCTCAGGCACGACAACTTCCGATGGAATCATACATTGGTTATACGCTTTTTAAAAACGGCTATCCCGCCGCTTATGCCGGCGGATGGGTT
>JANLOW010000275.1:0-29282 GCA_031366785.1 Bacteroidota bacterium
CACCCATACAAAAAGTAGATGGAACGATAGAATTGAAACAAGGAAAAGGAACACCACAAGGTGGTGTTATCAGTCCGTTGTTAGCCAACCTGTTTTTACATTATGCTTTTGATGAATGGATGCGAATAAATCATTCTTGTAATGCATTTGAAAGATACGCAGATGATATTATTATTCATTGCAATTCTAATGAAGAAGCGCAGATCAGATTAAACCAAATCAAAGAAAGATTAGCAGTCTGTGGATTGGAAGTACATCCGGAGAAAACAAAAATTGTATACTGGGTTATTATTTACATAGTTAATCTTGCTTAAAGTAAATTTAGGACTATAAACTTTTTCCGGATGATTATTATGCTGCCATAATTGATATTTTTTATTTCTTGTATGTTTTTCAGCAGCTGCTCTGAAAACCATTAGTATTTCCTTTGATTTATTATTACAATCTTTTTTAAGCAAACGAATAATTGAACCAGAAGTGAATTTTTTAAAATCGCGAACAATATCACTTAGATTGTTGTTTAAAGAAGCCGCTATAATGTGCATATGCGTACTCATTAACACGTAGGCAAAAATTTCCAATCCTTTATTTTCAACACAATAATTTAAACTTTCGGATATTATTAATTTGTATTTGTCTTCTTGAAAAACGTCAACCCACTCAACAGTTGTAAATGTTAAAAAATAGGCACCATCCTGTTTATCAATTTTACAACCTTGAGTCATGCTGCAATATATTCACAGCCTTAAGCAATCACAACCATATAAAAGAAATATATTATTTGATGGATTATTATAAGTGAATGGAAATAAATATGGACAAATAATTTTTGTAACTTCCAAAGCTGCGTCGTGGACGAAGTCACGCGCTCAAGGTTGGCTTGCGTCTTTGATCAAAATGAGAGCATCGCGCTTAAGACTTCGCCCAACGGGGGGGGATCCGACACAAGGTCATTTACCTCCTTCACTGATCAAAAAATCTCCAGACCACACCAAATTTTAAAACCCTTCCAGGCATGGGATAATGAGGAGTGAGGTAATAGCTGCGTTTTATTAAATCGTCTGCGATATTTTCAAATTTTAAAAAGATTCGGGCTGTTTTAATTTGTGCATTTATAAAAAGATCGAAACGAAAATACCCGCCTGTTTTAGTTGTGCTCTGTAAGTAAAACATCCCTGTTGAAGGCATAAATGCATCTGCATAATATGAACTGTTGTAATTCAATGATAAACCAATTGCTGCTAGTAAAGCTTTCTTGTAATAGGATTTTTCGAAATAAAGTGATTGGTCTGAAACGAACGATGGAAGATGAAGCACATTCTCCTGATCCGATTTTTGCAAGGTGAAATCATTCTTTAAATGCCAATGTCTGTAATTAAATTTTTTATAAATATTTATTTGTTTTATTGACAGAACGCTATTAAATTGTTCCGGAAAAGCATCCCTGTTCATGTAAACAAAATTATCTATCCTTAAATAATTGGCCTGAATACTCAAATGAAACCTGGCTAAGCTATAATTTACGCCGGCTTTCTGATTGAGAATAGGATCAAACCTATTTTTCCAGAAAAAATTGTTGCCATCGTACCATCGGTAAATTAAATCAGGAGAAGATTGACCGGATGAAATATTAATACCAATCTTTCCCACATTATATTCAGGAGTAAAGGCTTTGAGTTCTACCAAATAATTAGTCTTGTCCATACCATCGATTACATAGGTACTTTCCAAAAATACCTCGGGTAATGACGTATCAGATTTCAAAAAAATATTTGCTCCTATGGCTAAATTATTCCACGAACTGTCTGTTACCTGGCCGTAATTCACATGTCTGTATTCTGCAAATATTCCTGTACTCAGGTAACGGGAAAAAGCAGAATTGTAAATAGTATCAGCAGGTAATTGAATAGAAAATCTGTTTGTAATTTCTTCCGAATGCAAAGAATCATAAGTGATAGCGCCATGATAAAAGTTGAAATAAAAGGAACTGTCAGGGCTCGGATCTTTGTAAACAAAAGATTTTCTTTCAACACTAATCAAATGATGAAGTCTGATCGGTGGCTGTCGGCGAATAATATTCCCGGAAGAATCTTCAATAGTTTTTCCAAGATCATAATAGTGGCTCAGTAAAAATATTTTTTTCCTGACATTTTGTTCTGCATTTGAAATTCGATAAGCAAGACCTTTTATACCAAGATTTGTAACAACGGTATTATCAAACAATGAATCACTGGCAAGTCCGCCGTTAACGCCATTTTTAATGGAATTCCAAATAGCATGTGCAAACAAATTGTATTTTTTATCTGGCGTTCTATACCAGGTGTATATTGCAAAACGGCTTCGGAATGTATTGCTGTAATTCATAAAATCCTTAACACCTTGCCTGTCAAAATTAATTCCTGCATTCCAGTTTCGATTAATATTTTGAGAATGTACAACTGCAATTTGCTGTTCCTTGAAACCTCCATTGCAATACCGAAGTTCTGTAAAACGTTTATTGGTATTAAATGATTTGAGGCTGTCGGAAATCATCATCTGTAAATCATAACTTCGTATAGAAGTAAATGTGAATGTATTAAAATCAAGCCGGAAAATCTGCGGACAGGAAGCGCTACCTGGCGTTCCTAGAAAATTATTATGAAGATCTAATGCAGGGTGAACAGTATGTATGGATGATATTGAAGTATCCAGATTATAACGATTTGTTTTTCCGTAGATAAAATCTTTTTCGTAAAAATATTTTATACTTGTCTTGTATTTTTTGATGTCGGAAAGACTGTCAACAGGCAGTGCTAAACTTTTGAATGAATATAATAATAGAGAAAAAATGAAAACACTCCGATGCTTCAGCATATAGTTTTTTAAAACTGCCGTGAAGGTAATCAAATCATGATAATTTCTTAACCGGCGGCAGATTCATCAGGCATTACTATAGCTAAAATTATATAAAGTAATAATCCTGTGCCAAAAAGAAGTACACTTGCAAGAAAAATTACACGAATAATTGTTGGGTCAATGTCAAAATAATCGCCCAAACCACTACAAACACCAAAAATCTTTTTTTCTTTTTTTACCAGTCTTTTTTTCATAGAATATAATTTAAACTAAATTAACGATTCATTTGTACTTGCCAAAAATACTATCTCCCGGCTTTCTATGCAAACATTTATTCAGCAATTAGTTAATGAAGTAGTTAAAAAGCATTCGGGGCAATTACAAAGCCTTTGTGTCGTTTTTCCGACTCGCCGGGCCGGTTTATTTTTTCAAAAGGAGCTTTCAGCAACTTTATCTAATCCTATTTGGTCTCCTGCTATTTTTTCAATTCAGGATTATTTGCTAAAACTTGCGGATACTAATATTCCTGACGATTTAACTCTCTTATTTGAACTTTATGAATCGTATAAGGAATATTTTCCGGCCGAAGACTTTGCACGATTTTACTCATGGGGAGAATTAATGCTGAAAGATTTTGATGATATCGATAAGTATATGATTGATGCTGCCTTAGTTTTCGAAACTGTAACAGATTTGCAACAGATTGACCGTAATTTTCCAATGGATGAGGAAGATCTTGAGAGACTTCGTTTGTTTTGGAAAATTTTTTTTGACAGAGATCCGTCTATTCTTCAGGATGAATTCATCAATACCTGGAAATATCTGGGTAAAATATATTCATCTTTTCGTAGTAAACTCGACACTAAAAATTTAGCCTATGAAGGAATGGCTTATAGAAAGTTGGCCAATAAAATTTCTATGCCAGGTTTTAAATTTCCAGTTGAATTTTCTCATATCATATTCGCAGGCTTTTATGCACTTTCTCCTTCTGAACAATCTATCCTTCATACTATTATTTCTAAGGGAAATGCTACTTCATATTGGGATGCTGATGCGTATTATTTTGATGACCCCGCTCAAGAGGCTGGTGTATTTTTTAGGAAAAATACACTCATAGGTGATAATTTTAAATGGAAGCAGGAACATTTTAAAAATATAAAAAAAGAAATTGAATTTGCGGGCTTACCCTTGCATGTCGGGCAGGCTAAATATGCTGGCAGTATTCTGGATACCTTAATGAAAAAAAATGATTTCATCAGTGAAAAAACGGCTCTCGTTTTACCTGATGAGAAATTACTTTTCCCGGTTTTATATGCACTTCCGGAAAGTCTTGATCATGTTAATGTCACAATGGGTTATCCTTTAAGCCAAACTTCTTTATTTAACCTTTTTGAATTGCTTATAATTCTTCAGCGCAATGCTCGAATTAGTGTCAATGGCGAAGTGTCTTTTTATTTCCGTGATGTTTTAAATATTTTAAACCATCCATATATCAGACTTTTAGATGATGGATATATTCAAAGCTGGCTTGCATCTTTAGATGAAAATTATATCCGTTTACCTATAAGTAAAATATTGACAGATAAAGACAATTTATTATTTAATGAGGTTTTTATTAAACTAACTTCCGTAAAACAAACTTTCACATGGTATAAAAAAATACTTCGTCTGATTCTTGAAGGAATGAAAAAAGAGGATTTTCGTTATCACCGATTAGAATCTGAGTTCGTTTATAATTTTTATACTCACCTTTCCCGGCTCGAAGATTTATTAAAGGAGAATGAAATTGTTAAAGATTTGGAAACATTCTGGAAAATATTTCGAGGAATAATTTCATCAGTAAAAATTCCTTTTACTGGTGAGCCATTGAAAGGACTTCAAATAATGGGATTTTTAGAAACTCGTGTATTGGATTTCGACAATGTAATTATTCTATCGGTTAATGAAGATGTTTTACCAGCTTCCGGAAATAAACCTTCATTTATTCCATTTAATATTCGCAAAGCTTTTAAATTACCAACATATGAAGAACAGCACGCCGTATCCGCTTTCCATTTCTTTCGTCTATTACAGAGAGCAAAAAATATTTTTCTCATTCATAATACTGAAACTAAATCAATTTCAACTGGAGAGCGTTCCCGCTTTTTACTTCAAGTGGAACTTGAATTGGAAAAGCGCTATCCGGAAAGCATACATATCGTTCATAAAGTAATCAGTACAAAAGCAGGTAAGGATAAGATTGACCAAATAATAATAAATAAAACTCCGGCGTTGCTTAAGGTACTTTCAAATTTTATTTCTGATGGCATTTCAAATTCTGTAACTCCATTAAGCGCCACCGGACTGTTGTCTTATATTACTTGTCCATTGCAATTTTATTTTCGTTACCTGGCAGGTTTGAAAGAACAGGAAGAACCTGAAGAGTATATGGAATCTGCAACCTTTGGCAGTGTTTTGCACAAAGCAATGAAACACATTTATACAGATGTTAATGTGATCGACAATGAAACAATAAATCGATTGAAATTTAAAATAAATGATATTGTAGACAGAGCTATTCATGAAGAATTTACAAATATCAATCAACTTGAAGGTAAAAATATTTTATTGAGAAATGTAATTCGTGAATTAATAAAGAGGATAATGGAATCTGAGCGATTGTATACTCCATTCAAGATTCTTCAATTAGAAAAAGATGTAAGTAATACATTTGCAATAAGTAAAAACAAGTTTGTTAAATTAAAAGGAATTATTGACCGAGTGGATGAAAAAGATGAAATAATCAGGATTATCGATTATAAATCAGGAAAAGTTATTAAGAAAGTTCCCGAATCACTTATCGATTATTTTACCGACCCCGTTTTTAAAGAACAATTTCAGGCAATGTATTATGCTTATCTGACCAGAAATAAAATGCCGGGAAAAAAAATCATTTCCGGTTTATTAATTATGAAAGATTTATCGGACGGGATTTGGTTTCTTAATAATAAAGAACCTTTTTCAGAAGAACAATTTGGAGAATTTGAAATGCTTTTAAAAAATATGTTAATCGAAATATTTTCACCTGAGAAAGCATTTATTCAAACAACCGATGAAGAACGATGCAAATTTTGTGCGTATCAATCTTTGTGCAATAGGAATTAATAATAGGTCAAAAAAAACCCAGGACTATACGGGGTTTTAAAAATAATTTTATTTTATTCGATTATTACTTTTATCATTTGCTTTTCATTATCATAAAAGATGGAAGCAAAATAAATTCCCCGTGATAATTCACTTGCATTAATCATTATGTGATTTTCTCCCGGCAATGCATTTATAATACGCTGTATTAAAATTCTTCCGGTAACATCAATAAGACTTAAATTAATTTTTCTTCTTTTGTCAATGGTAAAAAGGATGTTAAATTCTTCTGTTGCCGGATTTGGATAAAGAGAAAAAGTGATATTATTATTAGAGTTCAACGTTTCTATTCCTGTAGAAACTTCCATCGTTATATTAATCGGCAATGATGTTGAAAAACAATCAGTGATATTAAAAACTTTTACTGAATAAGTCCCGGCTGTAGAAACAGTTATTGACCGGCTTGTTTCGCCAGTAGACCATAAATATCCGTTTCCTGATGAAGATGTTAAATTGACAGTTTGCCCCGGCGAAAGTATATCAGGACCACTAAGTGAAATTATAGGTACAGCAGGAGGTATGCAATTTATAGATGTTATAGCAATTGGATTTGAATTTGTTGTGCAACCATTAGTACCTGTTATTGTTACATAGTAGCTGCCTTGAGCATTAACAATTATCGGATTTGTGGTTTGATTGTTTGACCATAAATAAGAATTTGCCTGGGTAGAACTAAGTGTAATGGTAGGCTGCGACGATGAAAGTTCTGTTGAGCTATTTGAAGTAATTACAGGTGTTGCCGGCGCACTTTTAACAGTTATATTTTTATCAATTGATTGAGAAAAACAATTTGGTCCGGCATAGGTCCGTACATTATAAGTTCCGGCTGTTGAAACTGAAATTGATTGCGTTGTTTCTCCTGTTGACCAACGATATCCACTTGCTGTCGATGAAGTAAGTGTTACTTGTTTGCCTTGACAGATACTTAATGACCCGTTTGCTGTAACCGTCGGAACAATTGGGGAGGAATTTGCATTTACATTAAACGTAGATGATGTTGCTGTACATGAACCACTGCCCGTTTTTACTGAATAATTTCCAGATGTTGTAACAGTAATTGTCCGGTTTGTAGATCCATTTGACCAGAGATAAGAAGCAGATTGACTAGATGTAAGTGCAACACTACCACCGGGACAAAAAGATGTAGAACCGCTTGCAGTAACAATTGGGGTTGCAGGCGATGCTGTCAAAGTAATATTTACAGCATTAGAAGTAGCACTGCAGGCACCGCTGCCTGTTTTAACTTTATATGTACCCGGAGTTGATAAAGTAATAGATCTTGTAGTAGCACCATTTGACCATAAATAAGATGTCGCCTGACTGGATGTAATAGTTACACTTCCACCGGCGCAGAAAGAGGCTGAACCGTTTGGTGTAGTTGTAGGAGTAACAGGTGGTGCAGTTGCATTTACATTTACATTCGCAGAAGATGATGTACAACCACCGCTTCCAACAATTAAACTGTAGCTACCAGAAGTATTAACATTAATTGAGCGTGTTGTTTCACCGTTTGACCAAAGATAGGTATCGGCAGAACTTGATGTTAGAGTTACACTACTACCCGGGCAAAAAGCAAGCGGGCCAGATGCAGTAATTGTCGGAATCGTACCTTCAGTTATTCGTGTTATTGTTTTAGGTGAAGAAGTTATATTAACACCACTTGAATTGGTAACCCTGACAGTATACGTTCCGGGATCTGTTACATAAATAGATCGTGTTGTTTGTCCACCAGGAGTCCAAAGATAAGCACTACCACTATTTGCTGTCAATGTAACATTGCCACCCGAACAAAATGCAAGCGGACCGTTTGCGGTAATCGTCGAAGTCGCCAGCAGGGTTTTTGGCATATCATCATAAGTAAACCAATGATATCCTTCAAGAACAATATTGTCTTTGAAGGAAGCAGTTTCCGATGCTAAATCCCTTGCATATGTTTGATAAGGTCGTGAAATTGGATGTGAATTTAGCCACGACCCCATAAAATTCGGTTCACCGGAAAAAAGAGGAATTACTTTTTTACCTGCACCAACACCAGCAATGTTTATTAATCTGTTTTTTGAATAAGAATAAACATCACTATCGGTAGGACGATAAGCATGTAATAATATTCTATCGGCGATTGAAGCAAGTTTTTGTATTTGTCCCTTGTTTGGCCAACCGAGATAAACTTCTGAGATTAGTCCCTGGGCTGCGCATGCAGAATCAATAAGTTTGAATTGTTTCCAGGCAAATTTAAAAGCACCAGCCGTATCACAAGAATATCCGTTTGGAGAAAGAAATTTACTGCAATAAGAGGAGCTTATACTTGAACTTACCCAAAACTCAAATTCAAGATTAATGACATCGAATTTTTCATTGTTATTATTTCTTGATTTATTGTAAGGTAAAATATTGTTTGTAAAAAAAGAATAAACTTCGACCACTGCACCAAATTGTAATACTCCATATTGCGTCCTAGCTCGACTCATGAAGGACGCCAGCAGATTTTTTTCTGTAGTACTTGTCCAGCTAACCGAACCAAGATCATAAAAATTAATATAGTTATAACCATTACCCTGAGCATAACTTAAAATGGCATTTTCTTTTGTTGTATTTCCTAACCAACTTCCAATACCTGTTAGATAAAAACCCCGAATATTTTGTCCAATAGATGATAGACTAACTAACATTAAAAAAGAAAAAAGAAATCCTTTGGTATTTTTTCTAATCATTATTCTTAATTTTTTAAAATGATAATTTGTTTACTTAAAGACATTATTGGTTTCCATAGGTCCCGAACAATTTCAGACAACCTTGTTTTAAATTAATAAATTTTATTTTTTTACTAAGGTTAATTACCGGTTTCCGTCGGTTTTGAATAAAACCCCTTTTTTCGTTTTGCGAATATAGTATTTAATGTATTTCTTAGAAAAAACCAGATTTAAACTTTTTAACATCAAATACTTACCAAAGCCTTATTTATAAAGCCTTAGCGCGTAGACTGCCCCTAATGAAACGAAAACAAAGCTAATTGGAATGAAACATGAAGATTTTTGCCGAAAAACTGTTGATAAATAAATTTAAAAAAATGGCAAAAAATTCTTATATGACGAAAAGCCCCGTTATTACAGAGCTTTTAATTCGAATGAACACTTTTAATTTTAGTGTCCGATTATAATTCTTTTTATCAAAATAGTTTCATCATTTTTTAATGAAATGAAATAAACGCCATTTCTAAAATCAGCAGCATTTACTGAAAAACTATTTGGACCTTTTACTAATTGAACTTTCTTATCAAAAACACGGCTTGATTTCATATCGAATATTGTGAGGTCTGCTAAAGCTGTAATTCCTGATTCATAATCTATTTGTAATTTTTCTGTTGCAGGATTTGGATAAATTTTTAAATCTGATTTTAAATTTCCTTCACTATTTGTAACAGGTGGTATTCCCGTTGAAACTCCGCCGGTAGTAAAATATCCTTTTGCAGAAAACAATCCAGAAGTAAAACCACATCCCGTATGCACCTGCCATACATACGTTGTCGCAGGCTCTAATCCCGAAATTGTAGTCATGCATTGGCCTATATTTGCCATTCTTACATAGCTATAAATGTTTGTGCCTGTATCGGGTTGATATCTCACAATTACGCTATCACCTGTTTGACCTTGATTCCAGACAATAATGCGGGAAATATCTGTTATAGCTGTTGAATTTAATCCTGCAGGTGTAGAAGGATTACAAGCACTTCCGCTGAAGTCTAAGTTCTGTTGGCTGGAAATTATACTGCAACCATAATTATTAGTAACTCTTACAGAATAATTACCTGTTGCTACTGAAATGAATGTTGCAGTAGTAGCGCCTCCGATATCTGTGCTGTTAATGCTCCATTGATAGGATTTAATTGTTCCACTTCCCGGTGTTGCAGAAGCATCCAGTAGAATATGTCCGTTTGATAAATTTCCAGCGCTTATTGATGCAGAAGGATAATTCATAACATTTACCTGAGTGATGGGCGTTGTACCTGTAATATTGTTTAAAGTAACTCCACATGAAAAATTTCCAGTGGTTGATGTAGTAATGGATCGTGTAGTTGCAGCGTTTGACCATAAATATGAATCTGCTGATGTTGCTGTAAGAGTAACGTTTCCTCCTGTGCAAAAAGTTACGGGCCCTGATGCTGTAATATTCGGATTAAACGATCCGGGAACAGGCTTAGGCATAAACTTCCAATCAAACCATTGGAATCCCAGAATATTGATATTTTGTTTCCATGCCGAATTATCATTGTCAAAATCAGATTTGTATTTTATATATGCCTCTAGTTGAGAGTGCGAGTCAAGCCAAGAACCCATAAATGATGGTTCTGCAGAATATATTGGCGCTACATCAACAACTTTATTGTTAGAGCCAAGATATTGAAGCCTGGTTTTACTATAGCTAAACAATGTAGATGTACCTGTTCTGTATGCATGTAATAATAATCTGTCTACATTATTTACAATTTGTGTCGCTTGCCCCTGATTAAACCAGCCGAGATAAGTTTCTGAAATTACCTGCTGAACTGCTGCAATAGAATCAATCAAATGCATTTCGCGAATAAAAAATTTAAACCCTCCGCTTGTATCGCAACTGCAATTTGCCTGCTGAAGATATTGCGTACAATAATATCCACCGGGATTTACTGACGATGCTGTCCAGAATTCAAACTCTAGATTGAAAACATTAAACTTTTCAAGATCATCTGACCTGTTACTGTTATAAGGAGCTATTTTGTTTATGAAACTCGAAGAGTTTTCTCCTATGGCTCCAACATATTGTATACCGAAGTTTACTTTTGCCCGTTTTATGAAAACGCTTATCATGTTTGCTGTATTTGCATTGGTTAAATCCAAATTATGGAGATCATATAATGCTAAATAGTTAAATGAACTATCCTGTGCATAATGCAGCAGGCTGTCTTCTTTGCTAATGTTTCCCAACACAGTGCTGAAATTATCAATGTACATTCCTCTTAGTCCGGTTGGTTGAGCAAAAGCTGATTTGCTCAGGAGAATAATTAATAGTAAAGAGAGTTTTCTTTTCATCATGGTGTGATGCAATTAATTTACTTTTGCAAACTACACTACTTGAAAAGCTTAAAATGGTAGAAAAGCGTATAGAAATTGATTTGTAAGAAATTGATGTTTTTTTATCAAACTTTATAAAATATTTGATAACCGGACTTTTTTTCTCTGCTACTTTTTCTTTTAAATCAATATTTTTTTGATGACTGTATGAATTTCAATCAAAATTATTTTTGTAATTATTTTCTTTTTTATTAGTGTCTTTAAGATTTTATGACAGATTTATAAAATTATTACCAACCTATTGCTTTCCTTTGCCGGATAATCTTAAATTATGGGAAAATTAGTGCTGGCAATTCATGGTGGGGCAGGTACCATTTTGCCTTCTTCAATGACTAATGAAAAGGAGAAAGCATATAAATCAGCTTTAGAAGCCAGTCTTCACGCCGGCTTCTCCCTTTTAAAAAAAGGATTTTCCTCCCTGGACGCAGTCCAGGCTGCGGTAATCATTCTTGAAGATTGCCCTTTATTTAATGCCGGTAAAGGATCTGTTTTTACACACGACGGAACCCATGAAATGGATGCATCAATTATGGATGGACGCACACTCAAAGCCGGAGCCATTGCCGGCGTTCAGAATGTCAAAAATCCTGTATTACTTGCCCGCTCAATTATGGATCATTCAGAATATGTTTTTCTCTCCGGTAAAGGTGCTGAAGCTTTCGCTTCTCTAATGAAAATACCAATTGAAGATGCCGATTATTTTTTTGATCAGTTTCGATATAATCAGCTTATGGATAGCCGAAAAACCGGTTCTGTTCAAATGGATCATAACGATAAAAAATTTGGAACTGTAGGTGCTGTTGCTATTGATTGTAATGGAAATTTAGCTGCTGCAACTTCCACCGGCGGCATGACAAATAAACGATACAATCGAATTGGAGATACGCCTATTATTGGATCTGGTACGTACGCCAATAATAAAACATGTGCAATTTCTTGCACTGGGCATGGAGAATACTTTATAAGGGCAGTTGTTGCTTACGACATTTCTTGCCTAATGGAATATAAAGGATTTACCTTGCAAGAAGCATGTGACCTTGTAGTTAATAAAAAATTAATAGAAATGGGTGGGGAAGGTGGTCTTATTGCTGTTGATTTATATGGTAATTATGCCTTAACTTTTAATTCTGAAGGAATGTATCGAGGATATAAAACAGACACAGACGAAGTATTGAATATATATAAATGATAATTCAATGCTTTTTTCATATCTTATTAACAATAAATGTTTTGGTCAATTCAATGCGTTAGTTATATTTGTATACATATAAAAATATATTGAAACTATATATTTCTTTTGTTTTATTAATTTTTTCAGGGATTTCATCTTTTGCCTCACATATTGTAGGTGGTGAAATGAACTATAAATATCTGGGTAATGGTAAATATAAAATTACCCTTACCGTATACAGGGATTGCTTTAATGGTCGGGCTCCCTTTGATAATCCTGCTTCAATTGGTTTTTTTGATGACAGAGGTAATTTAATAAATAGCATTCAAGTTAATATTTCTCTTCAACAGTCAGTACCTAATGCTATAAATTCTCCTTGTATAGACCCTCCAACCAATGTTTGTTATGAACTTGCTCAATATATTTTTACTACAAATGTCCCGGTAGGAACCGGAGCATGTACAATTGCTTATCAACGTTGTTGCAGGAATTATTCAATCATTAATATGGCAGATGTCCAGGGAACAGGAGCCACATATACAGCGGTAATACCAGATCCTTTGATTGCTCCTATTAACAGCAATCCTGTTTTCAATGATTGGCCACCGACTTTTATTTGTAAGAATGCTCCATTTACCTTTGATCATTCGGCAACCGACCCTGATGGTGATTCACTCGTATATGAATTGAGTTACCCTTATTTAGGAGCTGATATTATTGAGCCAATGCCGGATCCTCCAGGTTCGCCACCTTATTCTCCAATCATTTTTTTACCTCCCTATTCACTTAATAATCCTTTCGGCGGTGCACCTTTACAAATCAATCCTAAAAGCGGAATTATGAAAGCAACGCCGTTTACTGAAGGACAATTTGTTTATGGCATAACTGTTAAAGAATACCGAGATGGTATTTATATTGGAGAAACCAGAAGAGACTTTCAGATAAATGTTGTCTCATGTCCTGCATTTACTGTTGCTTCAATATTTTCTCCAACCATTGCTTGTGGTAATCTAGATGCTCATTTTATTAATAATAGTTTTAATGCATCAACTTATAAATGGAGCTTTGGAAACTCTTTAACTGTGAACGATACTTCATCAGAAAAAGACCCTGCTTACTTGTATCCAGATACCGGTGATTACATAGTAAAATTAATAGCGTTTTCTCCTTACGATTCTCTTTGTAATGATACTGCCGAAGGTGTCGTTAATGTATATCCACCGTTCAACTCTAATTTTAATTTCTCAAATATCCATTGTTCAAATGAGTTTTCTTTTTTTGATCGTTCGTTTGGAATAAATGGATTCGCAAATCACTGGTTGTGGAACTTTGGTGATAATAGTGTTTCATATACTTCAAATCCTTTCCATATTTTTAATGCACCGGGAGAATACAATGTAACTCTTTCTGCTTCAGCTGACTCAGGCTGCAATGATACGATTGCTATGAAAGTTGTTGTTCTGCAAAATCCTGTTTCTGATTTTTCTTTATTGCTCGATACATGTTCTTTTATAATTAAAACAAAAAATACATCTTCTGCCGCTGTGATTTATCAATGGGATTTTGGCGATCAAAAAGTAGATTATTTTTTAGAGGGTAACCATAAATATAATAGCCCGGGCGATTATAATATTCAATTAGTAGTTGCTTCAGACTCTTTTTGTATCGATACTTCGTATTTACAGGTAAGTATTCCACCTTTACCATTTGCTGATTTTGACAACAATGCTCAGACTTGTGATTCAAATATTCATTTCTTCAATCTATCATATAATGCCAAGCATTTTATATGGGATTTCGGTGATGGTGAATTATCATTTTTAGATGCTCCGGACCATGTTTATTCTCTTTCAGGATATATTCCTGTAAAGCTTACAGCCATTTCTCCCAGCAACTGCTTATCAATTTCGAATAAAGAGATTTATTTTTTAAGCAGAAAAAAAGCCGATTATAATGTTGCAATCGATTCCTGTCAGGGACTGGTAAATTTTATTGATGTAACACGAAATGCTACAAATTACTTCTGGCAGTTTGGTGACGGTACTGTAAGTACTGAATCAATTCCTAAACATAAATTTATAGCTGAAGGGACGTATAATATTTTACTCACTGTTAATCGCGAAACTAATTGTTCAGATTCTATTTTTAAAGCGATAAAATATGAAGTTCCTCTCGGCGAAAGAGTTTTTATTCCTAGTTCTTTTACTCCAAACGGTGATGGTTTAAATGATGTTTTCGATATAAGTATCTTTCGCCCATGCGATATTTATAAGCTAACTATTTTTAATCGTTGGGGACAAAAGGTTTTTGAAAGTAATGATTTTTCAAATACCGGTTGGGATGGTACTTTTAATGGGGAAAAACTGGCAGAAGATATTTACGTCTATATTGTTGAAAGTACAGATTTTAGAAAACAAGGTATTATTTCTATTTACCGTTAATCTTTTGTATTGTAATTTTTTTACTGATTGAAAATTGTAATTTATTATCATTAGAAAAAGTTATTTCTTCTTAAGAAACGGTATATAAGAATGAAATTCTGGAATTATTTTAAAATAATATGTTCCGAAAATGTAAACCCCAAGTATAATTACAGAACGGTATATTATATTAATGATTGCTGATTGTGTCATCGGAAGAATATAATTTAATAACATTCCCCCAATAATCAATAATAATATTTCAAACATTTTTTTATCATAAGGTTGTAATTTAAATCCTTTATAAATGATTAAGTATCTTACAAATGAAAAGACAAAAACCGTAATAGCTGTTGCCATCGCCGCACCTTCAATACCCCATCTTGGAATCAATAAAATATTCAGACCAAAGGCTATTGCTGCAAGAAAAATTAACAGATATCCACCCAGTCTATAATAATCTGAACTGAAAATAATAGAGGTATTTGCGCCACCGGCCATATTGATAAGTGCGCCAATACTTATTATTAGAACGACATTAATCCCTTTGCTGTAATCCGCCGGAAGAAAAGATAGTAAGTCGGCTATGTTTACATTAACCATCAGAAAAAGCGCTCCTCCCAAAAGAAACAAATACCGCGACGACTTGAAATAAATTTCCCTGACTTCTGAATGATTGTTTTTCGATAATGCATTGGATAATTTAGTGTAAGCAATTTTGTCAAGTGATGTCAATGGCGCTTCGATTACAGTAGGAATGAAAGCGGCTATACTGTAAATACCTACAAATCCAAGCGACATGTAATTTCCTATCATAATTGAGTCTAGATATTTCAGTCCTAATGAAGCAATTGAAGCAAAAGATAACAGGAAGCCATACTTCAGCATGGTAGCAACATTTTTTTCTTTTAGAAATATTCTGTCAACTTTTAAAGTTGGTTTATCTATCAGAAATAAATAATATAGAAGCAAACCCAATTGCATGGCATAAATAGCGACAAAAAGAGTGATGAAAACATCCAATGAAATTAACTTCAGGAAATAAGCTGATATAACCAGTATAGTAAATAACCTGTTAACGATGTCGTTCAATAAAGAAGGAACTGTTGTTTTAAATAAAGAAAAACAATAAGTATTTAATACAGAGATGAATCCTAAAATAACCGACAGGGGTAAAACAAAATTATAATATTCTGTAAATAACTTTGAGTTAACCTCATATTGCCCGATAATGGCATATTTAAAAATGGCAAGTAGAATATAAATTAGAATTCCTCCTATAACCGGAAATAATAAAACAAACCCTAAAAAACCATAATGACCTTTTTCTTTATTTCTGAAAAGAGGGAAGTATCGAATAGTTATGTTGGTGATTCCCAATGGAACCAATACGGCAACTAAAGAAGAAAAAGAAAATAAAACCCTGATAAGGCCCACCTCTTCTTTAGTAAGCAGCAAAGGTTGTATAATGATTAGGTTAACAAACCCTATTACTATTCCTAAATAGGTAATAATAGTATTTTGTATACCTTGTTTTTGAATTATCCCCAATATGAAAAATATTTATACTTTTGACTCGAACGATTGTTCGGGCAAATATAGTAGTATTCAGCCATTTAATTTTCCAAATGAAAGTTGTTATTTTATGTGGTGGTCTTGGTACCCGTTTGAAGGAAGAAACTGAGTTCAAACCCAAACCAATGGTAGAAGTAGGAGGAAGACCTATCCTGTGGCACATTATGAAAACGTATAGCCATTACGGTTATAACCGTTTCGTACTTTGTTTAGGATATAGAGGCGATGTAATTAAGAATTACTTCTATAACTATGAAATTCGCAACAGCGATTTTACTCTCAAACTTGGCTCTAATGAGATAAAAGTTCATAATAAGTTTAGTGAAACCGACTGGGAAATAACCTTTGCCGAAACCGGTGCTTTAAACATGACAGGATCCCGCGTTAAACAAATAGAAAAATATTGCGATGAGGATTTATTTATGCTTACCTATGGTGATGGTGTTTGCAATATTAATATTGATGAGCTTATTAAATTTCATAAATCGCATGGGAAAATAGGAACAGTTACCGGTGTCCTTCCTCCCTCCCGGTTTGGTGAATTGCTTACCGATGGGAGAATTGTTAAATCATTTACTGAAAAACCTCAGGTACATGATGGTGGATTAATTAATGGCGGGTATTTTGTTTTTAACAAAAAATTCTTCAGCTATTTAACCGATGAAAGCAATTGTATCCTGGAACGTGAAGCGCTTGAAACTCTTGCTTTGGATAATCAACTCTGCGTTTTCGAACACCGAAAATTTTGGCAATGTATGGACACGTATCGCGATTTTGAATTTCTAAATCGTTTGTGGAGCGAAAATAAAGCTGAATGGAAGGTTTGGTAATCCTTCATTTAATACTTAGCCCTTCGAAAATTCAAATGATATTTAAATAAAATGTTTCCGGGTTTTTCCGGAGATTCTGATGATAAATTTCTTTAAAACTTTTAAAAATAAAAAAATATTCCTTACCGGTCATACGGGTTTTAAAGGTTCATGGCTTACTGTTTGGCTTCAAACGATGGGTGCACAAGTAAAAGGATATGCCCTAAAACCGGAAAATGAATCGTTGTATATTAAAATTAAATCTCAGCTGAACATAAAATCTGTTTATGCTGATATTCTTGACAAAGAAAGACTGAAAAAAGAAATTCTCGAATTTCAACCTGATTTTATTTTTCATTTAGCCGCTCAGGCATTAGTACTTGAATCATATAAGACTCCCGTAGAAACTTTTAATACTAATATTATTGGTACTGCTCATGTTTTAGATGCCCTTAGGTTTTTAAAAAAGAAATGTATATGCGTAATTGTTACCACCGACAAAGTGTATCAGAATCAGGAAATAAATTATGCCTATGTCGAAACGGATAAGTTTGGCGGTTACGATCCCTACAGCGCCAGTAAAGCCGCTGCAGAAATTGTTACTGAATCTTTCCGCTTATCTTTTTTCAATCAAACAGATTATCTAAAACATAAGAAATCAGTTGCAAGTGCCCGCGCCGGTAATGTTATAGGTGGAGGAGATTTTGCTGATAATAGAATTGTTCCGGATATTTTCCGGGCTCTCTCTAATTCGAAAATTATTAATGTCAGAAATCCTGTTGCTGTTAGACCCTGGCAGCATGTTTTAGAGCCCTTGAGTGGTTATCTTTCTCTTGCATCTGCCATGTTTACGGAACCCCAAAAATTTGCGTCCTCTTTTAACTTTGGACCGGCTTTAGAAGATACTTGTACCGTGGAGGAATTAGTTAATTTTGCTGTTAAAAGCTGGGGAAACGGTAAGTATAAACCAGCCCTAACAAAAAATAAACCCCATGAAGCCGGTTTATTAATGTTGAATATTAATAAAGCCCAAAAAGAACTTGACTGGAAACCCAAATGGAATTCTCAGGAAGCCATCGGGAAAACTATGGAATGGTATAAAAAAAGTCTGAATAAAAAATGTAATTTTCTTGAACTTTGCGAGAATGACATTATTGATTATTTAAGAAAATAATTTTGATGGATCAAATTAAGTTGGATAAAACACGACCGGAATCAATTAAGTCCGAAATTTTTAAGTTAGTAGAAGAATACTACAATGAAGTATTCTCAATAAAAGAATTTACACCCGGCAAATCTCATGTACCGGTCAGTGGTAAAGTGTTTGATCACGAAGAACTAAATTATATCGTTGAATCTGCTCTGGATGGATGGTTCACCACCGGCCGCTTCAATGACGCTTTTGAAAATCAACTTGCAAAATTCATAAATACAAAAAGAGTTATTACCGTTAATTCCGGTTCATCTGCAAACCTTATTGCTTTAGCAGCCTTGACATCCGAAGAATTGGGAGATCGTCGGTTGAAAGCCGGTGATGAATTTATTTCTGTAGCCGTTTCTTTTCCAACAACTATTAATCCTGCAATACAATACGGATTGATTCCGGTTTTCCTGGATGTTAATCCTTCAACGTATAATATCGATATCTCAAAACTTGAAGATGCTCTTACGGAAAAGACAAAAGCTATTATCATCGCTCATACGCTTGGAAATCCTTTCGATGTTGAAGCAGTGTCGGCTTTTGCAAAAAAAAATAATCTCTGGCTTATTGAAGATTGCTGCGATGCACTTGGAGCAACTGTAAATGGAAAACATGTTGGAACTTTCGGTGACCTTGCTACGCTCAGCTTTTATCCGGCACATCATATTACAATGGGCGAAGGCGGTGCTATATTCACCAAAAACAGTAAATTGGTTACTCTCATCGAATCTTTCCGTGACTGGGGCCGTGATTGCTGGTGTGCACCGGGTTGTGAAAATACCTGTGGTAAAAGATTCGATTGGGATCTTGGTGATTTGCCGCACGGTTATGATCACAAATATATTTACTCACATTTCGGTTATAATTTAAAAATTACCGATATGCAGGCTGCTTTAGGCTTGGCTCAATTAAAAAAGCTTCCTGATTTTATTAATACCCGTAAAAAGAATTTCGAAAAATTAAAGATGGGATTATCTCATCTGCAAAATAAAATCATATTACCTGAGCCAACACCCGGAAGCAATCCATCCTGGTTTGGATTTCTAATTACACTTAAAGCCAATGCGGGAATTTCACGAAATGAAATTATTACAAAACTAACGGATGCTAATATTGGCAGTCGATTGCTTTTTGCTGGAGATATCAGAATGCAACCTTATTTTAAAAACGTAAATTACCGATGTGTCGGCGACCTGCCTAATACCGAAAATATATTAAACAATACTTTCTGGATTGGCGTTACGCCCATGATCACTGACGAAATGTTGGATTTTATTATCGAAACTTTAAATAAAATATTAAAATAGTTGAATGTTACAAAAAAAAATTCATCCCATTATTTTTGAAGATATTGATGGAATTACTTCATACGATCTTGAATGGGATAAATTTAAAAACAAAACTATTTTAATAAGTGGAGTCAATGGTTTTCTTGCATCCTATCTGACTTATACTTTTCTGCATTTAAATGAAAAATATAATACGAATTGTACTGTCATCGGATTGGCCAGAAACCTGGATAAATTAAAGGCTAAATTCGGAGATCTTTTAAACAGAAATGATTTTAAATATATTGTTGCAGATGTATGTGATCCGCTTAGTATTGATCAAAAAATAGACTTCATCATTCATGCAGCAAGTCAGTCAAGCCCTAAATATTATTCCATTGATCCTGTAGGAACATTGAATGCAAACGTTCTTGGAACTAATAACCTTCTTCAATTAGCCAAAGAAAATAATGTCGATTCATTTTTATATTTCAGTTCCGGCGAAGTTTATGGCGATGTCGACGATTCAATGGTTCCAACAAAAGAAGATCAATACGGTTATTTAAATCCATTAGATTACCGCTCATGTTATGCCGAAAGTAAACGACTCGCCGAAACTATGTGCAATAGCTGGCTGCATCAATTCAAAATACCGGTAAAAATAGTCAGGCCATTTCATACTTATGGCCCGGGAATCGATTTAAGTGATGGAAGAGTTTATGCAGATTTTGTCTCTGATATATTGAATAACAGGGACATCATTTTAAAGAGCAAAGGAATTAAAAGACGCGCTTTTTGCTATATTGGTGATGCCACCAAAGGGTTTTTATCGGTATTAATCAAAGGAGTAAATGGTAAAGCATACAATGTAGGAAATAGCAATGGAGAAGTAAGTATCTTTGAATTAGCTCAAAATCTTTGTGCTCTTTTTCCGGAGAAAAAACTAAAAGTTGTAATTGCTGAAAATCTAAAAAATATAAATTATATTGAAAGTCCAATAAAAAGAAATTGTCCCGATACTTCATCCATAAATAATCTTGGATGGTTTGCAACAACAAGTATAAACGAAGGTTTTAAACGAACCGTCAAAAGTTTTTTATGAAATTATCAGAAGTAAAATCAAAATTTGAAAAAGGAATTATCAGTAAACATGACTTCATTGATGAAATGTATAAAAGTCATACGCAGTTGTTTGATTATGTAAACCTTTTAAAAGGAAATGGAATATCAAAAATTGAAATTTCTAATCAGTCAATCGTCATGTCTATGAAACCTGTTTTAGGCGATGGTGAAATTAAATTAAATTGCATTACCAATGATAAAAGAACAACTGTTCTTGAAATTCTGAATTTCGGCACCTATGAACAGGATGATGCTCTCTTTTTATTTAAACTTGCGGAAAGTGATTTTACAGTATTTGACGTTGGTGCTAATATCGGCTGGTATTCATTAAATTTTTCTAAGATTATAAAAAATGGTATAATCTATTCTTTCGAGCCCATACCCGTAACTCTCGAAAATCTTCGAGAAAATTTATTACTAAATAATGTATCGAATATAAAACTTTTCAATATCGCCTTATCTAATACAAATGGTGAAGTAGATTTTTATTTCAATCCCGATGAATTGGGCGCTTCTTCAGCTCGTAACATCAAAGAATTGGATCAAATTAATAAAGTAAAATGCCGAACACAAACGCTTGACTCTTTTTGTATAGAAAATGAAATCACCAAACTAGACTTAATTAAATGTGATGTAGAAGGAGGGGAGTTTTTTGTATTTGAAGGTGGACTTGACACTATCAAAAAATATCAACCAATTGTTTTTACTGAAATGTTACGTAAGTGGTCCGCAAAATTTGATTATCATCCAAATAAAATTATAAAATATTTTTCAGATTTAGATTATAAGTGTTTCATCGTTAATAAAAATACAATCATAGAAATAAAAGAAGTTAACGATGATACAGTAGAAACTAATTTTATTTTTCTTCATCCTGTTAAACACGCAGAAAAAATTAAAAAATATTCATAAAGTATAATGCCTTCAAAATTAAGAACAGCCATACTTGGCACCGGAAATATTGGCACCGACTTACTTGTAAAAGTTTGTCGGTCAGAATATTTGGAGTGTGTTTTATTTGCAGGGCGCAATCTCAATTCGCCGGGTATGATGAAGGCAAGTGCTATGAATATTCCGATATCAGCCAAAAGTATTGATGCAATTGTTGAACAAAAAGATAAAATTGATTTGGTTTTCGATGCTACCTCTGCGCAAGATCATATTAAACATGCAAAAATATTTAAAGAGCTTGGTATCATTGCTATCGATCTTACTCCTGCACGCGTAGGGAAAATGTGTATTCCTGCTGTCAATATGAGCGAATGCCTCGAAGAAGATAATCTTAACATGGTCACTTGCGGAGGTCAAGCGTCTATTCCTCTGGCTTGGGCGATTGCCAGTGTCAATAAAGACATCGACTAC
This sequence comes from Bacteroidota bacterium, assembly GCA_031366785.1. Taxonomy (GTDB): domain Bacteria; phylum Bacteroidota; class Bacteroidia; order AKYH767-A; family 2013-40CM-41-45; genus JADKIH01. The sequence goes on from JANLOW010000275.1 coordinate 22,055, forward strand.
ATCGAAACTGTTTCAAGCATTGCTTCACGCAGTGCCGGTCCGGCAACTCGTATTAACCTTGACGAATACCTGATCACCACTGAGTTCGGAATTAAAAGTTTTTCAAAGAGTAAACGGTCTAAAGCAATATTAAATTTAAACCCGGCTCAACCTTGTGTTGATATGCAAACGACCGTATTTGCAAAAATATCAAATCCTGACCTCGCCAAAACAACTGTTGCTATTCATGAAATGGTTAATAAATTGCAAACATATATTCCAGGCTATCAGCTTATCGTTGAACCTATGATTGAAAATGACAGGCTTGTGGTTATGGTCCGTGTTCGCGGACTCGGTGATTATTTACCATCATATGCAGGAAACCTTGATATAATAAATTGTGCTGCTGTAGCCACAGCCGAATCTTTTGCAAAAAAAAATAAACGCAAATAATTTTAAATACGATGTCAAAAAAAATTATAGTTACCGATCCAACTCTTCGCGATGGTTCTCATGCATGCTCTCATCAAATCAGCGAAGAGCAACTTTTGAAATATGCAGGTGCTGCCGATCAAACGGGTGTTGATTATATTGAAATCGGACATGGCAATGGTCTGGGCGCTTCGTCTTTGCAATTGGGTGAAAATTTAATTGAAGAATCCAGAATGTTAAGCCTTGCACGTTCTGTAATTAAAAAGTCTAAGATGAGTGTACATCTAATGCCCGGTTTCGCTACTATCGAACGTGAAATTAAGCAAGCCATGGAAATTGGTGTTGATTTGTTTCGTGTTGGTTCACATTGCACGGAAGCCGACATTACTATGCGTCATATCGGTCATTTAACAAACCATGGTAAAGAGGTTTGGGGAATTTTAATGATGACTCACATGGCTTCGAAAGAAATTTTACTTGAGGAAGCCCAAAAAATGCAATCGTATGGAGCTCAAGCTATCGTCATTATGGATTCTGCAGGAGCTTTTTTACCCAATGATGTTCAATCTAAAATCGGCCACCTTGTAACGAATTTATTGGTTCCCGTTGGCTTTCATGCTCATAATAATTTAGGATTAAGTGTCGCAAACTCCTTAACTGCTATAAATGTTGGCGCTACAATCGTTGATGCTACAGGATGCGGCTTTGGTGCAGGCGCCGGTAATACACCAATAGAACTTCTTGCCGCTGCCATGCATCAACTAAAGATTGATTCCAATTTAAATTTATACAAAGTTTTAGACGCTGCAGATATTGCTAAAGAACTTTTTGCGAAAAATTTGCCTTTCAGCAATTCTGTCACTATTGTCAGTGGTCTTGCCGGCGTATTTTCCGGATTCGCTAAACCTGTACAACGAATTGCCAATGAAATGAAACTCGATGCCCGCGATATTTTTTTCGAACTCGGGAAAAGAAAGGTTGTTGGAGGACAGGAAGATTTGATATTGGAAGTTGCCAACGATTTGGCAAAACTTGCTTAATAAATTGTAATAATTTTATCGATGACATTAACCGAAAAATTAGCATTATATACAAAGACTCAGGTTAAAGATATTACTGATTCAGGAAATCGTTTGCCTGAACCATTAAGAAACTCTCATATTTATATAACAGGAGGAACAGGGTTTCTGGGCAGCTGGTTATTGGAATTTATTTCTGTATTAAACGATGAACATAATTTTAATATTCGTTTAAGTGTAGCTTGCAGGTCATCGGAACATTTTTCAAAAAACCGTTCGCATCTTTTTTCCCGTAATGATTTTCATTTTCATGAAACAGACGTTCGAAACCTTAGCGAATTACCAAAGAATGTAACACATATCATTCATGCTGCAGCATTTGCTAACAGAAATCAATTTGCTACCTATCCGACTCACGTTTTAGAAAATAATATAAACTCAACATTACGTATACTAAGGCTTTCACAACAGTCAGGTTCAATAGAAAATATTTTATTAATTTCTTCCGGACTTGTTTATGGTCGGCAGAATCCGGATGTTTCAGAAATAAAAGAAGATTCTTTTGGAGGCCTTCTTTCATCTTTCGATTCAAATTCGATTTATGCAGAATCCAAACGGGCTTGTGAATCTATTGCTGCTGCTTTTTTGAGTGAATCTAAATTACCGATTTCTATAGCACGACCTTTTGCATTTGTGGGGCCATATCAGTCACTCGAATTACCATGGGCTGTTACGGATTTTATTCGCGATTCTTTTCGCGGCGGACCTATAAAGATAATGGGCGATGGCTCTACGGTCAGAAGTATTATGTATGCTTCCGATTTTGCGAATTGGATTTTACACATGACAGCATTCGCTCAACCCCGTTCGGTTTATAATGTTGGAAGTCCACATGCTGTTAATTTATTTTCTTTAGCAACATTAATAGCCTCACACTTCAAACCTGAACCACAAATCATCACATCTGCAGGTAATGCTCCGAATCATTTTGATAAACTGGTTCCTTCTATTTCAAAAGCAGAAAATGAACTTGGATTGAGAATGACAATAAATCTGGAAGATGCAATAGAAAAAAGTATTGAATGGCATCAAATGTTCAGAAGTTGATATAGTTTAAATACTAATATTTTTCTGAAATTAATTCCAAAATAATATTTAAAAAAATAAACCGGATAATAATGAAGGTAAAAGTGAGCGATGTAATCGCTAAGTTTTTTGAGAAAAATGAAATGAAACACCTTTTTGGAATTATAGGTGCCGGTAATGCTCATATATTTGATTCCATTTATCAAAATAAATTTATTGAAATGGTTTGTGTTCATCACGAACAAGCCGCTTGCATGGCTATGCAAACTTATTATCGTACAAGTGGAAAGGTGACAGCATCTGTGCTTACAACAGGCGCAGGTTCTACAAATGGAATTACAGGCGTGGTAAGTGCCTGGGCTGATTCAATTCCATGCCTCATTGTTTCCGGAAATGAAAACTCCAGATTTATTCATCCCGGCAATAAATTAAGAATGTATGGTGTCCAGGGTTATGATAGTTCTTTTATGGTTAGTAAAGTAACCAAATATGCTTCACGTGTTATGGATCCGAAGCATATTTTATTTGAACTCGAAAAGGCCTTGTACATAACTACTCATCAGAGGCCCGGCCCCTGCTGGATTGATGTTCCGATGAATATCCAATCGGCTATTATTGAAGAAGAAGAATTGATTCATTTCAATCCATTAAAAGATAAAATTGTTGAAGAGAAAACATTAAATGAAAAGGAACTGGAAAAAAGTATTTCGGATATTCTCAATGAACTATCTCAGGCAAAAAGACCTGTCATATGGCTTGGTCATGGAATTAAATTGGCCGGAGGAGAGTACCTGATAAAAAGCCTGATGGAAAAAATTCCGGGTGCTTATCTCGTATCATGGGCTGGTATTGACATGATTGATGCAGACCATCCTCTTTTATTCGGACGCGCCGGAGTTTATGGTCAGCGTTCGGCAAATTTTATTTTACAAAATTCAGATTACCTGTTGACCATTGGGACTCGCTTATCAATTTCACAAGTTGGTTATGACATAACAGAATTGGCCCGTGAGGCAAAAATAACAGTGGTAGACATTGATCAGGCTGAATTGGATAAATACGCTGAAAGATATAACAGAATTGTTTGTGTCGATGCAAAGGATTTCATTAATCAATTATTAAAATCAATGAAGGAATCAAAAGCGTATGAATTTAATTTTGAAATGTGGATTCAGCGTTGCAATAAATACAAAAAAGATTTCCCGATAGTAGGTGCTGAACATGCTGATACGAATGGTTTCATGAATTCATATGAATTTATGAAACGTTTGAATGAAAATTTCAAAGCAAATCAGATTGTTGTAACCGATATGGGTACAGCATTACTTTCCGGGCACCAGGTTTTGCAAATGAAAACAGGCCAGCGATTAATGACTTCTACAGGTTTGGGTGAAATGGGTTATGGTTTACCCGCAGCCATGGGAGCGTCTTTTGCAATGAACAGGGGAGAAGTACTTTGTTTAAATTGCGATGGTGGAATGATGATGAACTTGCAAGAATTACAAACCATCGTTCATCATAAATTACCCATTAAAATTATCATATTTAATAACGATGGTTACCTTATGATAAAACATACGCAAAAATCAATTGCCGCCGGGAGATATGCAGGAGTAAATAAAAGATCAGGAGTCTCTTGTCCTGATTTCAGTAAAGTCGCAACAGCCTTTAATATGCCTTCATGGCAGATAAAAACATGGAATGATTTCGATAAATTCATTCCTGAATTTATGAATTATGAAGGAGCAGCAATTTGTGAAGTAGCAATGGATCCGGAACAATATTTTGTTCCTAAACTTTCTTTGTCTGTCCAAAAAGACGGTAGTCTTGTTTCGCCACCGCTGGAAGATTTGTTTCCGTTTTTAGACCGGAAAATACTTGAAGAAAATATGAACATCGGACTTCATCCTAAATCAAGGTTGATTCAAAATCAGGAGATAGATTAATTATAATTTATAAAAACTATTATTTTTATTTACGATTTAATCCGTGTTTATCCGTTCAATCTGTATCATCCGTGTTCCATTAATCGCTTGCTATAAAATAATGTGATGCCTAAAATTCTCACCCTTTCAATCCCAACATGGAACCGGGCATCCCTTCTTAAAAACCTCCTTTCAGAAATTACTCAAAAGATCATTGAATTCAATCTTCAAGACGATATTGAATTGTTGGTTTCCAATAACAATTCAGAGGATTCATCGGATGAGATTATACAATCTTTCAAACAAAAATATAATTTCATTACGTATTATAAGAATGATACTAACATTGGAGGAAAATCAAATGTTCTTAAGTCTATGGAATTGGCTGTTTCTCCATACGTGATGTTTTTTGGTGATGACGATAATGTACATGTAGAAAACCTCCAACCAGTAATTGAAATTCTAAAAAGCAATAATGATATTGGCGTTTTACTCGATACAACATTGTCTAAATTTCAGTACCCGGAAAAAATTAGAAAAATTCAAGCCGATGAATGTGCCAGGAATTTTTATTGGTTTATGGGCAATGCTAGTTGTTTTATTACCAAAACAGAATATCTAAAGAAAAATTTATCAAAATACGGTTATGATTTTTTCAATGAATGTTGGCCTCAAACACAATTGATGCTGATAGGGCTTTGTGAAAATAAGAATCAATTTATCTATGCGGGTAATTTTTCACTTTCGAAAGAAAGTGCACATGCAGAAGTGATGGTATATTCTTCTTTTTATTTATGGCGAACCGTAGTATATGATTTAAGAATCTCAATTGAGGTTATAAAGCATTTAATTCCTGTAGAAGTTTACAAGAGCGCTTTAGCAAATATGAAAAAAAGTGCAATACAAAATTTTCTAAATCTTCTTCAGTGTGGAGTTTTTATTGACGAAAAGGATTTGAAGAGTAAGACGGTTAAACATATTTTCCAAAATTCACGTATGTTTAAAGGAATCGAGTGGATTTTATATTTTTCGGTTGCAATTATTTTATCCCTTCCCGGATTTATAAATAAACCATTTTCGAATTTATTTATATTTTTATTGAAAGGTAAAAAAGGATTACAAAAGAAAAATGCATTTGTCAAATACGAGGTAGAAAAAAAAATGAAACTCTCTGGTTCGGTCCGGGAGTTGGAATTTGAAATTGATTAGAACTGAAGCTTAATTAATTAATGGTTTTGTGATTTGCTTTCAGTTTGTTCTTTGTAGATATTTGGCTCATCTTGCAATTCCAACAAAGTAAATATTATGGTTGTGCATACTCAGGTATGCAGGATTACCGAAGTAAAGTGTTCGTTTGATCATTGTTTACCTTCAATTAACGTTTTTTTTGCAGCCATCGCATCAGGAATTTATCATACACTTCATAATAGGGTTTTTCGACTGAAGTATTCTGAAAGATCAGCTCTTTTTCGAGTAATGCTTCAATTCCTCTTGTAACTAATGAAGACGTACCCAGGTGATATTTTTTTATAAATTCTTTTGAATGTGCTCGGAACAATTTTGTTTCGCCGGCGATTGCTGCCAATAAATTCCATTGCGCAGAGGTGATGAGATTTTTGTATTGATAAAACGTATCCTGCTGCCTGATTAATATTTCTCCTGCTGCTAGTTGGACATTATTTAATCGTATGTCATTTATTGGAAGAGAGAATAGATAATTACAAAAAAACTGTGTATAGAAAGTATGTCGTTCTGTCCATTCGAGTATGAATGATATGCTTTCATCGTCGATCTTTCTTTTATCTTCCTTAAAAATACGTCGTATAAAGGATGTATATTTTTTTTCATCGATAGTATTCAGTGTTACATTACTGCAACTTGCGAAAAAAGGTTTTTTGGCATTGCTGAAGATTTCATGCATCATTTTCTGATTACTGCCGCAGAAAATAAAGCGCGTATTTTTCAGGTTTTGAATGTACGTTCGAAGCAATGCTTCTGTATTTTTTTCAGGATATTCGAGTATTTGCTGGAATTCATCGATGGCAAATACAATTTTTATTTTTTGTTTATCGAGAAAACGAAAAAGCTGTTCAATTGTTTTTTCAGTTTTTTTTATTTCACCGGTCTCGAAGCTTATTTCGGGCTGACCGGAAAGTTCATCGTAACTGATCACCGGTCGTAGTGTGCGTATGAGGTCGGTAAATTTTTTCCCGATAGATCTGTTTTCAGGAAATCGGCCGTAAATGGCGGTTGCCAACCGGCTGGTGAATTCCTTTAGGTTATTTGTTCCTAGAATATCCACATAGATACAGGCAATATTTCGTGTGTTTTTAAATCCTTCAAACAGGTGGAGGATGAGGCCGGTTTTTCCAAGACGTCGTATGGCAAACAAAGTGGTGTTTACTCCGTTTTTCAGGTGATCTTTGAGCTGGCGTGTTTCATCTTCCCTATCACAAAAATAATGTGAGCCCCTATAACTGTTAACCAGGAAAGGATTAAAGTCTTTTATCATGTATCAAAGATAGAATAATAAATTAAATCACACAAAATGTGTCACACAAAATGTGTCATTCATTTTGTGTGATTTTATCCGGATAGGTCTCTTTAACCTATAGTGTACCCGGATGCAGGCTTAAAAAGATACAACAGGTATGTAGGATTGCCGAAGTAGGGTGTGCGTTAGATCATTTTAATTGCCGGGGATTCTTTTTAAACTAATTAATTTTTTGTAGCTGATCAATATCTGCAATATCCTGGAAGCGTTTATTAGAAATTTTTGAAAGAATA
>JANLOW010000070.1:0-1608 GCA_031366785.1 Bacteroidota bacterium
ATTGATAGCTATATCCATTTCATCATTCGTGGAAAATATTTCAGCATACATTCCTTTTTCTTTAGCCCAGGAAGCAGTTCTCCATTCAGTTGCATTAATTGTTAGTTCAGTAAATGCTGATTTGCCGATTTTTCTTTCAACAGCAGGACCGACAACAAAAGGACCGATACCGACTGCAAGTTCACTGAGTTTTACGGAAGCACTTTCGTGAGCAAATGAAATATCTGCAGCAGAAGCAAGTCCGACACCGCCGCCAACCGCTTTTCCCTGAATACGTGCAATAACAAATTTTGGAGATTTACGAATTGAATTTATCACTGCAGCAAATCCCGAGAAAAATATTTTTCCTTGCTCGAATGATTTAATGGCAATGAGTTCATCGAAAGAAGCACCCGAACAAAATGTCTTTTCACCTTCACTCCGGAGTACGATTACCATTATTTCTTTATCTTTTCCTGCATTATCAATTTAATAGGATAACTTCCTTAGCAATTCTCCGGGAAGGGAATTGCTCTGAGGATGAGAGAATGTAATTTCACAAACTCCATTCCTTTTATTTATAATTACATTACCGTTCATGAAAATTATTTGTTCAAAAGTAAGGAAAGAATTTAGTATCGGGAATCAAGATGGAGACATAACAAAATATTTTTATTTTAAAAATAAAAAACCACCTACATCGGGGTGGCTTTTTAATAGAAATTTATTTATTTAATTTTCGAATTAAATAATAGGATTGTGATTTAATTTGTACTGTAACCAGGAAGTTTCCCCTCCTTTACCAACTGATCCGTCTTTTCTTTATGAGCTGTATAATCTCCAAAACATAAAGCGGAAAGCATTTCATCGCGGGTCATATTTAGATTCCCGAGTTGTTTTTTAATTTCAGTGGAACAGCGATCAACAAAGTGTTCGAATCGTTCAGGCGCCCATATATATTCCTTTTTCTGCCAATCAGGAATTGTACGGTCGATTTTAAATTCTGTAGGAAGATCGCCATGGATAATAGTCTTTACATCTAAACCTTCAAAAGATTTAGGAAGTAGGCGGTTGTCAAAAATAAGAGGACGGCTTACATCGATCACATGTTTTTTTCGTTTAGGATCAATCATCTTCAATCCATTAATTCGAAGACCTTTTTTCTTTAGGTGTCCGAATTTTTTCTCGAATCGTTCAAGTGTGTCATAAAGTAACATGGTCTGTGGTTTTAAAATATTAACAATATTATCAATTTATTCTTTAGAAGCTACTAATGTTAGTACAGTTTCAAGGGCAACTATTTCATCACGTTGATTTATTACCTGAACGTACCATTCAACAACTCCCTGCGGCACCTGGCCTTCACGATTATCTTTCTTTGTTTTTCTTTGACAGGTAAGTTTAACATGAATAGTATCACCGGGATAAACCGGTTGAATGAAACGCAAATTATCAAGTCCGTAATTTGCCAGTACAGGTCCTTTTTTTGGATCAACAAATAATCCTGCGGCAGCAGATATTACGAAGTAGCCGTGTGCAACGCGTCTTTCAAAGATGGAACCTTCAAGTGATGTTTCATCCATGTGTGCATAGAAATGATCTCCGCTTATTCCTGCGAAGTTTACAACA
>JANLOW010000433.1:0-9728 GCA_031366785.1 Bacteroidota bacterium
TCGAATAGTCCAGTATGTTCGGGTGGTCCATTAAATCTTACATCAGGTGGTGGAACAAATTATTCATGGTCTGGTGCGAATAATTTTTCTTCGACAGTACAGAATCCAAGTATTTCGATAGCTTCTTCCTTAAATGCGGGGATTTATAATGTTACACTGACCGATCCAAGCGGTTGTTCAGCAACCGCAACTACAACAGTAATTGTAAATCCGCCGCCATCACCAACAGCAAACAACAATACTCCTATATGCGCTAGCAGTAATATTAACCTGACATCAAGTGGAGGTGTCAGCTACAGCTGGACAGGTGTTAATGGTTTTGTATCTACGCTGCAAAATCCAACTATCATAAATGCATCTACGCTTAATTCCGGAAACTATACAGTTATAGTTACCGGTTCAAACGGATGCACCGCTTCGGCACCAACAATCGTTGTAATAAATCCGTTACCACCTGCAACTGCTTCCAGTAACAGTCCTGTATGTGCAGGAAACACACTAAATCTTACCTCCGGTGGAGGTACGGGTTACAACTGGGCAGGCGCGAATGGATTTACTTCTTCTTTACAAAATCCCGTCATATCAAATACTAATTCTGTAAATTCAGGAAATTATACAGTTACAGTTACCGGCGCTAACGGATGCACGGCATCTGCAACAACAGCAGTTATAATAAATCCAATTCCATTAATTTCTGTAACCGGTTCCATAACATTTTGTGCCGGTGGAACGGTAACATTAACGAGCAGCATTGCTACGGGAAATGTATGGAGCAACGGTGCCACTACACAAAGCATAATAGTAAATTCAACAGGAGTATATTCGGTGTCTAACCTGGGATGTAGTTCATCACCGGTATCCGTTACTGTGAATCCATTGCCTACGGCAACTGCAAATAACAATAGCCCCTTATGCGAAGGCAGCACATTGAATCTTGCTTCGGGTGGAGGCACAAGCTATAGCTGGACAGGCGCGAATGGATTTAATTCTTCTTTACAAAATCCTGTCATATCAAATACTACTTCTGCAAATTCAGGAAATTATACTGTTACCGTTACCGGTGCAAATGGATGCACGGCATCTGCAACAACAGTTGTTATAATAAATCCTATTCCATTAATTTCTGTAACCGGTTCTACAACATTTTGTGCCGGTGGTACGGTAACATTAACGAGCAGTATTGCTTCGGGAAACATATGGAGTACGGGAGCTATAACACAAAGCATTATCGTAAACACTGCTGGAACTTATTCGGTTACAAATAACGGATGCAATTCGGCACCACTAACGGTTACTGTTGGTTCTCCTGCAACCGCTCCTTCCATCGAATTTCAAAAAACCTATGGGGGATCGGATCAGGACGTTGTTACTTCAGTTGTTCAGAATTCCGATGGCAGCTATTTTATGTCCGGTTCATCCAGATCAAACGATGGCCTTATAACAGGACATCACAACGAATTTGACTATTGGATGATGAAAGCAAACAACACAGGAATATTCCAATGGCAGCATTCTTACGGGGGTTCTTTATGGGACTTAGAGCAGGCGGGAATTAAAACTGCGGATGGAGGATATATCGTTGCCGGATATAGTTATTCAGGCGATGGTGATATAACTGATCATCGCTATATCACTGGCTATTTTGATTTTTGGGTGGTAAAAGTTAATGGTCTTGGCAATCTTGAATGGAAATATTCCTATGGTGGTACACATTACGATGCTGCACATTCCATTATTCAAACAGCTGATGGAGGATACATTGTTGCCGGGGAAAGTACTTCGTTTGATGTTGATGTAACCGGGCACCACGGAGGTAACGTCCCAAATGATGTCTGGGTTTTGAAGTTAAGCAGTACTGGTATTAAGCAATGGGATCGAGCGCTTGGAGGATCCTCCGAGGAATATGGCAATTCAATTATTCAAACCACTGATGGGGGGTACCTGGTTGGTGGAAAGGCGCAATCAATAGATGGTGATCTAAGCGGAAATACAATTCACGGAGGATTTGATTATTGGCTTGTGAAACTGGATAATTCCGGTGCAATACAATGGCAAAAAAATTATGGAGGATCATCGGATGAGGAAATAAAATCTATGGTTCAATCTGCAGATGGTGGTTATGTTATAGCTGGTATCAGCCTATCAGCCGATGGCGACGTAACGGTCAATCATGGCTTACAGGATTTCTGGATCATAAAAACAGACAATAACGGAAACCTTCAATGGCAAAAATCTCTAGGAGGTTCTAATGATGATATCGTTGGTACCATCATTCAGGACTATGATGGAGGCTACATCATTTCAGGTAATACATTTTCAAATAATGGTGATGTAAGTGGGAATCATGGAGGATCCGATGGATGGATTACCAAGTTGAATAATGCTGGCAGCCTTGTATGGCAAAAAACATTGGGCGGAACCTCCGGTGATTATGCCCCAGGCATAGCACGAACTTTCGATGGTGGATATGTTTTGGGCGCTTATGCCCAATCAACGGATGGTGATCTGAGTGGTGATGTACTTCAAGGTTCATATGATTTCTGGTTGGTTAAACTCAAAAATAATACATCAGTTATACCAAGTGGTCCAACAACTTTTTGTAATGGAGGTTCTATTACACTTACTGCAAATTCAGGAAATACTTATTTATGGAATACTGGTGCAACTTCCCAGAGTATTACTATTACAAGTACAGGAACATATAATGTTACAGTAAATGGATGTTTTGTTTCTTCGGATGTCAATGTTACTGTAAATCCGTTACCAACTGCAACTGCAAATAGTAATAGCCCTGTTTGTTCAGGAAATACATTGAATCTGACTTCAAGTGGTGGCGCTGGTTATTCATGGACCGGTGCGAATGGATTTACATCAACTCTTCAAAACCCGGTTGTAACAAATGCTGTTTTGATTAATGCTGGTAATTATACTGTTACTGTTACCAATGCAAACGGATGCACAGCTACCGCTACAACCATTGTTGCAATTTCTAATTCAAATGATGGCGATGCCTGTACCACTGATAATTGTGATCCTTTAACCGGAATCGTTTCCCATTCTCCTGTTAGCATCGATGATGGCAATATCTGTACAACAGATGGCTGTAATTCCATCACCGGTCCTACACATGTTACCAATGCAATTGAAGATGATTTCAATCCGTGTACCACGGATGGCTGTAATTCCATAACCGGCCCGACGCATGTTACAAATCCATTACCACCGGCAACAGCAAACAACACCGGTCCGGTGTGTGAGGGAAATACATTTACGCTCACTTCAAGCGGTGGCATAAGTTATAGCTGGGCAGGTGTGAATGGGTTTACTTCTTCTTTGCAAAATCCAGTCGTTTCAAATGCTGTTTTAATAAATGCCGGAACTTATACAGTTACTGTTTTTGATGCAAGCGGATGTTCAGCAACGGCAAACACTACTGTTGTAGTGAATCCATCACCAGGGGTAACTATATCAAGCAACAGTCCAATATGTACCGGAGGTACATTAAATATATCTTTAACTGGCAGTTTTAGTTATTTATGGACAGGACCTAATGGATTTACTTCTACGCAACAAAATGTCGTTATACCAAATGCTACATCAGCTAACGCAGGCACTTATTTTTATACAGTTACAGGTGTAAATGGGTGTATTTCAGTTTCAAATACCGGATTCACCGTCAATCCATCACCAACGGCAACGGCTAACAACAACGGACCGGTGTGTGTGGGAAATACATTAACGCTCACCTCAAGCGGAGGGTCAAGTTACAGCTGGACAGGTGCGAATGGATTTGCTTCTACACTGCAAAATCCAGGTATAACAAATGTTACTTCGGCTCATGCAGGCACTTATACTGTTACTGTTTCCGGTTCAAACGGATGTATGGCTAACGCTACAACCCTTGTCATAGTTGCTAATGCAAATGATGGCGATGCCTGTACCACTGATAATTGTGAACTATTAACCGGAATCGTTTCCCATACTCCTGTTAACACCAATGACGGTAATATTTGTACAACTGATGGATGTAATTCAATCACCGGTCCGACGCACATTACTAATCCAATCGAGAATGATGGAAATATCTGCACCACGGATGGATGTAATTCCATAACCGGTCCGACGCATGTTACCAATGCAATCGTTGATGACGGAAATATTTGCACCACGGATGGCTGTAATTCATTAACAGGTGTTTTCCACAATCTAGCAACAGAAATATGTGGCAACGGCATCGATGATAATTGCAATGGTCAAATTGATGAAGGATGTAGTGTTACTTTAAATATTAAAATATTCATTGAAGGATTTTATCTCAACAATGGAACCATGATTGCAGTGGCTGATCCAACCAACTATCCAAATTTATGTGATACAATCTTTGTTGAATTGCACAATGTATTCTCACCCTATGGTTTAGTACATAGTGTAAAAAATACAATCGATATCAACGGTAATGGGCAATTTATTTTCCCGGCTGATGTGCTTACGCATAGTTATTTTATAGTCATTCGTCACCGTAATAGTATAGAAACCTGGAGTAAAACTCCGGTGCTGTTTAATGTGGCGGTTGTGAATTTTGATTTTACGGGTCCGTAACCTTTTGGATTTGAAGGAATGACATCAATTCCTCTTTTTAGATTGGCTTTATCGCAACACACAAGCCAATTCTTAAATAAATCTATTTGTAAGCTTCCCTAAAGTAAATAGCGATCCGGATGGGAACGACATCGTAGTGATTTAGAATATTACAGCTTATTTAAAGCCGAGATTATGGCAATACTAAATTTTGGTTTTACTAAATAAAACCAGCTTTTAAATTACAGGAGGTTTAATTACCGGAAGAACCGGTTTAATTTTCAGGTCTTTCACTATATTTATATTTTCATTCGTACCAACTGAAACAATTTTGATTTCATTTGGTATATTTATCCTGCTTTTCCTAACGGATTTTATTATGCGGAATGTTATGTATATTGCGCCACCCACAACAGCGACTATCAATATATTTTTCAATAATTTGTTTTGCTTTGTCAAAATAATATTGGCTTCACTTAAAATTTTGACATCCGGTGATACTTTGAATGTTTGAATGGTAGTCAGGTCAATCATTTTTGATAATTTTAATTCGCTCATTTTCTAAGGGGATTATTATATAGTCATAAATAGCATAATAACTTATGCCTTCGTAGTCTTCGAAATGTGTATGTACCTGGAATGAAAAACCTTTTCCCAGCAGATACTGTTTGTGAACGATAATTTCATTTTTTATATATGAAAGATCGTTTAGGATTCTGTAAGAAACATGTAGTTGCTTATTCACAAAAGCAGTTTTATGACGTAGGGCAGTTGCTTTTTGATTATTATATTTAATTCGATTTTTCGGTTTTGCGAACTTTTGATTTATACGCATAGCTTCAAATTTTTCTCCCGTTAAGAGGTCTGTCTTTGTCATTTTATTTATTTTTTTTAAAGGTAATAGCGAGTATATCATGATGCAATAAAAAAAATCGACCATGCGAGTTAATACGAATCAATACGAATTAAATACACTTAAAACTTATCAACAAATAACTTCTTGCATATTAATATGTATTGATTTGAATGAAATATAAAATCAATATCCATTCAAGCTACTTGAATCTGTTTTAATATCTGCAAAAAAATATTTTTCATGAATTACTTTGTTACAATCACCGGGAGGAGTTGTTTTGGAAAAAAGTTTTTCAATGAAGGTGAGGCGCGGATCGGAAGTTTGATTAGCTATAGATTCGAAGGATTTCATAGATGAGTTTTTTTGCATGTACTGCAGTGAATACCCAAACGGGATTTGTTGGTTTGATTTCGATTTATCGTAAAGAGGAATAGCCGGATTAAATATTTCAAAGTCGAAGAAGATATGAAGGCAGGCGTATTCGCCAGCTAAAAATAATTCATACCCTGAGTGCCTGCAAACTCATAAGTGGAATCTTTGCGTGTAGGGATCTTTGTTGGGGGGATGGTAAAATCAATTTTTTGCAATTACTTTTTAATTCTAGGTTTATTTAGAATATAATCGTCAACTTCTTCGGAGATTTCCGTATTACTTTTACCTTTTCGTTTCATGACATATTCCACAAGTTCACTCTTTGAAAAAAGAAGTTTGCGTTTCCCGCTATAGTAATGAGGCAACTCATTTTTTTCGACTTTTGCATAAAGGGTGTTAAGTTTTATTTTTAA
Organism: Bacteroidota bacterium; assembly: GCA_031366785.1. Taxonomy (GTDB): domain Bacteria; phylum Bacteroidota; class Bacteroidia; order AKYH767-A; family 2013-40CM-41-45; genus JADKIH01. The sequence continues at coordinate 6,220 of JANLOW010000433.1, forward strand.
AAAGTCTGCCGCTTGCTCAGCGGACAATGAATCATCTCCCGGATTAAACGCTTGGGAATTTTTGGTTTTCAAAACCTGTTCTATTGCATCTTTTGTCGCACTTTTAACAATAGTATTGATATGCAAATAAATTTTTGATAGGTCTTCTTCTTTTATCATTTGAGTTTCTATTAATTCTGGTGGCGAAACTCGAAAAAACATAAATTCTATTCAAATACAGTTTTTTAATAAATTTTGTAAAAAAATGTATTTTTATTCACGAAATATTTTTTGTACATAGGAAATTTTGTAGTTATTATAATTGTCAAATTGCCCATCAGCTAATTGGGCAAGGAATTCATTCTCAGTTAGAGGTTGACCAGATTTCATAATTAATTTCATTAATGGAAACATTTCTAAATATGCTTTTTTCATGCTAATCCCGTCAATATGAAAATCAAATAATGTAAAATAAGGAGTAGTGTTTCCTTGCAGGGGTTTTAACAGGAAATTCTTAACTTCTCGTTTATCTTTTCCATGTTTTTCTAATGAATCAATGAGATCATTTATGAATTTATCTTCCGGATTCATTTTTGATATTTGATTTTTCTTTTCGTGATATTCTCTTCGCTTATATTCTTCTGCAAAGCGTTTAAAAAACGAATTAGTTTCGATGTTGTTATAGGTTGTATCAAGGCCAAAGTATTCTATAATATTTATGATTAATTTGGTTTCAAGATGGAGTTTTATTCCACTAAAAAAGGGTGTTAAAAAAAAGTAAAATCCCTCGATGTTTTTTAATCTATTTAATTCAGCAATAATTTCTTCAATCGGAACAAACCATTTGAGCAGTTGGTTGCCGAATTTTAATTCTTTAAATTTTTGTAATACTATTTCATCTGAAAATAGTAGCAGAGAATTTGCTTCAATAAAAATTTGACTTATAAATAATAGTTTTTCATCTAGGGTGCTTTCTTTTTGAAAAGGAATTATTTCTTTATTCAGAAAATATATTTTTACTTCTGCTGCCTGAATTTTTAATGTTTCGACTTGTTGTTTAAAATCATTTTCATCTTTTTCGTAGGCAGCCCGTTGCACAGGCGTGAAATTTTTCATAATTGGATATCGATTGAATTAGCAGCATCTGTTTTGGCCTTTGTTAATACTTTGGCATAGATCTGAGTTGTTTTAAGATTTTTGTGTCCCATCATTTTTGAAACAGTAAGAATGTCATTGCCATTATTTAAAAGAAGGGTTGCATACGTATGACGAAAGTTGTGAAATGTAATCTTTTTATAAATTTTCGCTTCTAATACCCATCTTTTAATTATTTTATTGATACTGTCTGAATATTTTAGTCCATCGAAAATTTTATCATCCGGCTTTTGTTCCTGGCCAAGCAATTCAACTGCTTTATTACTTATGGGATGCATAATTACTTCTTCTGTTTTCTTTTGATAAATATGAATAAAAAAACCGGACTCTGTATGTTGAATATCTTTCCATTTTAATTTTATTACATCTGACCACCGAAAGCCGCTTAGAGCGGAAAATAAAACTGCTTTTTTAACCAATGCAGATTCACAGTCAGTTGACGCTAATTTTTGTAATTCTTCTTTTGTAAGAAATTCTTTTTTAGTTTCTTTTTGAGGAATGCTTTTTATATGTTTCAATGGATTTTCCTCAATATATCGGGAATAAAAAGCTTCTTTGATGGCTGCTCGGAACTTGTTAAAATAACTTAGAGCAGAATTGTTAGAAAGTTTTAATTCTTTAATTGTCTTTAACTTTTCGGTTGATAATAAATATTCTTTAAATCGATTGCAAAAATCCATATTGATGTCACCCATCAAACACGTTCCTCCGGTAAATTTTGTTAAATAGTTTAATGAGCTCAACCAGCTGTCATAAGTTCCTTTAATTTTCTTTCTTCGATCAGCAAGATCCTGAAAGTACTTAAGAAAGTCTCTTTTTTTGTTTACTGTGTTGAAGATACCGTTTTCCTCATTGAGGATTTCTCTTTCACGTTCATACAGAAGCCTATTTGCAAAATTTCTATTCTCTTTATTTTTCTTTTTCTCTTCGGCATTCTTGGGATTAACATAAATGGTTTTTTTGAGAAACTCCCTTCGGGTGCGACTGCCATCTTCTTTTCTGATAGGAGGATAGTAGTCAAGATATAGACTGGCTAACCCATTTTTCAATTTCTTTTCGCGAAGGTGTACTCCCATAGTTTTTTAATTTTGTAGGTTGTTGATTGATTTTCTTTGAATAATAATTCTCCCACCAAGGGTTGTAGGCTTTATTAATTTCTTTTTTATGTATCGGTGCAGGCTCATTCTGCTTATGCCAAGGATTAAACAGGCTTCTTTAATGCTGAGAAATTCTTTTGCTTGTATGGCATTGAAATCGATGCCAACAGATTTATCATATTCTTCTTCTTGTGATTTATTAATTTTCTCAGTTCTCACTTTTAGTTTGTAGGATCGTTGGGCACATCGATGCGAACAGAACTTGGTTACTGTAGTTTTGGCTATGAACCCCTTTTTACAAAAAGTGCAAATTTTAGGTATGGTAAAGTTGCTGCTCATGTGTCTAATGTTGTATCACTATGTAACATGTTGTAACATTATGTAACATATTAGTAAATTTGAAATCGAAGAATTGTACCTTTTGTACCCGAGGTACAATAAAGTTACAATTTAAAAGTATGACAGTAGTTATCTATGGGAATAAAAAGTAATTAACAATGTGCCTGAAAGCCTTTACAGTAAAGGGTTTGGTCAGATTAAAAAGGATTAAGTCAGATTAAGAAATGGGGCGTCTACTTCCCAATACAAAACTTCGAAAAAATATTTTCCAACAGATCTTCAGTTGATATCTCTCCGGTTATTTCACCGAGATGGATCATGGCCTGGCGTAAATCGGCGGCAATAAAATCGTTGGAAACCTTTTTTGTTAATCCTTCATAAACACGTGTTAAATCTTCTGACGTTTTATTCAATGCTTCGGCATGGCGTGCACTCGTTACTATGGATGTATTAGCATCGATTTTTCCACTACCATAAAGTGATAGGAGGTAGGCGCGGAGTTTGTCGATGTTTGTTTTCTCTTTGGCAGAAATTAAAAATAAATTATCGATGGATTTAAACTCATTCTCTAAATTATAGATGCTTACTATGTCCATCTTATTTCCAACTGGAATTATATGAACTTCTTTATTTAAATTTTTCTTTAATCTATTAAGCTCCAGTTTTAATTCTTTACCGTTTGAAATTAATACATCGAAGAGGTATAATATCACCGGACTTTCATTCATTTTCTCAAAAGCTTTCGAAACTCCCATTCGTTCGATAACATTATTTGTATCCCTCAACCCGGCAGTATCAATAAATCTGAATTTTATTCCTTCCAGTGTAATTTCTTCTTCAATAGTGTCGCGTGTTGTTCCAGGTGTTTCACTTACGATTGCCCTTTCTTCGTTCAGAAGTGCATTTAATAATGTTGATTTTCCTGCATTCGGTTTTCCG
>JANLOW010000455.1:0-2473 GCA_031366785.1 Bacteroidota bacterium
AAAGAAGATTACGATACACCTACACGTATCATGATTGGAAAAGATGACCATACAGGTCAGGGTGCCGTTGCGAGTGACTTAAAAAAAAGACTCGAAGAATATAAAAAACTTATTATATCGAATGCTCCTGAAGCTTCCAGATCAGAATATCAAAAAAGACTTAACACTCTTTTAAATACGAATGATCCTGAAAAAGTGGAAGATGGAAAACGGACATGGGAGATGATGAGTTTCTATCATAATCCTGTCGTTGCAACTGTTGCTCTACTTTCAAAATTTCAAACGGATATCAGAAATGCTGAATCGCAGGTGGCTGAAGATCTTTTCAACTCTGTTGGAAAATTTGATTTCCGTCCCGATCGATTAACTCCTAAAGTTATTCCTAACACAACAGTTGTGACTAATGGAAGTAATTATGAAGCAGATGTATTTCTTGCAGCTACTTCCTCTACATTAGCTCCTGATGTTTTCGTCGGTGCTTCTTATGATTCAGCAACAGGAATATGCAAAGGATGCGAAGGACAACCATTGCCTTCATTAGGAGGTTATTCGAAATTTACACAGGCTTCTACTGGAGAAGGTGAAAGAAAATGGCAAGGTGTAATACGTGTAACAAAAGGGGATGGTAAAATGGATTATTATCCGTTCAATGCAACATACGTAGCACAAAAACCAAATTCAGTTGTATCGGCAGAAAAAATGAATGTGCTTTATATTGGTGTTGATAATCCAATGGCCATTTCCGTTCCCGGTGTTTCAAGCGATAAGGTTAAAGTTAATCCGTCAGGCGCGGGAATTGTTCTAAGACCAAATCCAACTGCAGGAGCCGGCCATTATATGGCAACTGTTACTACCGTAGGAAAATCAAATATTAGTGTGTCAGCAGAAATCGGTGGTAAAGTTATTCCGATGGGTTCATTTGAATACCGTGTTAAAAAAGTTCCTGATCCTGTGGCTACTATTGCAAGCAGCAAAGGCGGACCAATCAATAAAAATATTGTTGCTGCAGGAACGTTAATACCTACGTTGGAAAATTTCGATTTCGAATTGTTCTTTAGGATAACAGGATTTAAAATGACCATTGTCAGAAAAGGAAAGGATCCTTATGAGAAAGAAACAACAGGTAATCAGTTAACCCAGGAAATGCGTGACATGGTTGCCAGTACTCGTCCGGGAGATAAAATATTTTTTGAATATATTAAAGCTAAAATGGCTACAGGTGCTGATCAAAGTACACGAACATTGTCGCCTATGGCTTTCACAGTGCAATAATAAAAAGGAGGTCTTATGAAATTAAGAATATTATTACTGATGATGTTTACCCTTCTAGGGGGAATGGCATTTTCACAAAATGTACTTGATGGTGTTTATGTGAAAGAACATACAGTTGAACGACAGGTAATACCTTATCCATTCCTGCGTGAAGCAGATGTAATGTGGTCCAAACGTATCTGGCGAATGATTGATTTAAATGAAAAAATGAATCTGCCTTTGCGTTTTCCAAGTAGTAAACAGACTACGAACAGAAAAAATCTGATCGACTTGTTAATGGATGCAATCGAAGAAGGATCGTTGACTGCTTACAGTACTGTTGATGATGAATTCGTACTTCCATTAACTACAAAAGATATTTTATCGCAAGGTGGTGCACGTACTGATACTGTTCAAATGCAACGCTCAGAACCACCTTATGAAACGTATGATACGCTTATTGCCCGCGAATTTTCACGTGACAAAGTAATTGGTTTCAGAATAAAAGAAGACTGGTTTTTTGACAAGCAACGTTCTGTAATGGATGTTCGCATCATCGGCATTGCTCCTGTTATGTATGCAATTGCTGAAGATGGTACCGTTCGTGAAGGGAATATAAAAATGCCATTGTTCTGGGTTTATTATCCTGAAGCAAGAAAATTATTAGCAAATTCTGAAGTTTTTAATCGTGAAAATGATGCTGAACGACGTTCGTTCGATGATATATTCCAAAAACGTCTCTTTGGTAGTTATATCTATAAAGAATCCAATGTTTACGATCGTCGGGTAGAAGATTACAGAACAGGGATTAACGCTTTGCTCGAATCTGAAAAAATAAAAGAAGACATCTCAAACTTCGAACACGATATGTGGGAGTTCTAGTCTTAAGATTTTAGTCTTGAGATAGTCAGCTTAAAAAGATTTTAGCCTCGGATTTTCCGGGGCTTTTTTATTGGTTGAGGTCTTTGATTATTTAAATTGATTAATTGATAAAAATTAATAGACAGGTTTATTTTCTTTGTATCAAGACAAAGAAAGTAAGAACTGAAGGGACACACGAGAAATTATTAAGCCGTTCCAAAGTATTTATATATTTTTACGTTAAACGAATCGATTTATGTCTACCATTGAAGTTGAACCGGTCCTATTTGAAGTGTATTATCATCCCAATGAATATACATACACTTTTAAATACGCCTTTAAATCTTTAGAAGAAGCAGTG
>JANLOW010000489.1:0-7292 GCA_031366785.1 Bacteroidota bacterium
CAGGCATCGAATCTATACCGGCACAAGTAATAATCCTTTTCCATCCACTCGTTTCATTCATCAATACATTAGAGGTAAATAAAAATCCTTTGCCGTTCGTTTTATTATATATTCTGAATTGAGGATGAATATTGATTGCACCTGCTTGTCCGTCATTGAATATTTTAAAATCGTAACAGAACTTACCACAACACCATTTGCCATTAAGGATTGTATCTCCTTTCACTGAAGATGGTCCAGGCAAATCGACAACCCGTAAATATTGATCACCCGTAAATTGACCTCCGATATTATTTAAAGTAATATTTACATTAGGTTCTGCTGGAGAATAAGGAACATAATTCGACAATGTATTTTCGATAAAATATTGACAGGAAGTATCGACACATACAAATGTATCAGGCGGTGGACAACAATCATGGAAATTAATAATTAATGCATCAGATGTATCTGAACATCCCCATTGATTAGATCCAAGTAATCGATAAATTCCACCAGGTTTGATTACTGAGAGATTTTGTTTCGAACTATAACTAACATAGGAATTGCCAACAAGTTTAAGCCAATTATAGGAAGTAAGACCGAAAGGACCCGGGATAGTTATTGAATCACATTCGTTGCAAAAATCATAACATCCACTTGGTGTACAACTCACATCTGGAGCAGGATGTATAGTAACTGTATTGGAATAAGATTTACATCCGAATTGATTCGAGGCGATGACAGAATAATCCCCGGCCTTAAAAACATTGATGCTTCCACCCAACTGACCAGTATTCCAGGTGTATATAATTGGAGCGACAGGTGATGGTGTAGCATTAAGAGTATAAACAATTCCTTCACAAAGTATTCCTCCGGGATTGGAAGTAATTAACGGTATCGGTGGTGAAGGATTCACCGTTACATTTACTGAAGCTGAATTCGTACAAGAGGTAAGCGTATTGGTTACTACTACCGTGAATAATCCGGCATTATTTAATTGTATGTTCGGACTGAATAACGGATTTGTAGTCCCGCTGATAGGACCATTCCATTGATATGTTCCGCCTCCAACCGGTATGGTTGACAAGTTCAACGTTTCTCCTTCACAGAGAATTGTTTTTCCCGAAATTGATACCGGAGGTTTCGGGTTTACTGTTATTACGACAGGAGATATCGCCGGATAAGCACAACCATTTATCGTCTGCACAATTACTGAATAGGTTCCGCTTTGTGTTACTGTAAGTGTTGAGCCGGTATTGACCGATGAAGACAAAGGCGGCGTCGGAGATTTAGACCACAGGTAGGTTGCTCCCGGCGGATCAACTGATAAGTTAACTGATAATGGTTCACACAATGTAATTGGTCCGGGTGGCTGAATGACAGGAGAAGATGGAACAGAATCTACAATTATTGAATAGGTTGCTGATGCAGGGCATCCGTTCAAACCTGTTATTGTAACTGTGTATGAAAAATTACCAGCAACAAGAAGTGGAATGTTCAGGTTTGGTGTACCAGGTAATGGGCTGCCATAAGGTGGATTTTGAACCCAGCTAATCGTGCTACCTGCAGATGAAGTTTTGATATCAAGTTTTTCGTTCTGACAATAATGTTGTCTGCCGGTAATAGTTGCATTGGGTACAGGATTAACTGTAATCGGGCCAACTGTTTTTGAATAAGGACATCCAAAAAGTGGATCATGTCCTTTAACTGTATAATATCCCCCAGTGTTAATGTATAATATGTTGTAAGGAATTGGTTGAACATTGACATTTGACCAGATGTTTGGTCCGCTACCCGAAGCCGTCAAAGCGACCGGCTCACATAGATCACTGCTGACATTGATATTTCCAATTCCTGCAGGATGAACAGTAATGGATTTTGTATCTGAACTTACACAACTGTAAATATCGCTTACCGTTAGTGAAACAGTAAAGTTTCCTGCTACTGAATAAATATACTTATTAGAGAATGTAAAACTACCCGATCCTCCCGGATCAAATGTGCGTGACTTTTCAATACCTATAGAATTATCGGTAAAGGTTGCTTCGCTTTCCAAACACACCGGTGTTGAAACATCAAGATGAGCAACTATAGGATCAGGCACAACAATATTTACAATAGCCGTACATGTGGCGCCTGTAATTACATCATGCGCGGTAAGTGTAAGTGTATGACTACCGGGAGAAAGTGTTTGAGATGGCGGAAGAGGATTGTTAATATCCGACAAAAAGAGCTGTCCATTATTACCGTTATCGGTCCATACCCAGGTGTAATCTGAAATATTATTTATAAAGCGAGATGTATTAATAAGAATAGTTTTCATCACAGAACCATTGCATTGAAATTTAACTTTGAAACGAGTATCAACAGGAACAAAAACTGGATGCGTTTTGGATATCTGAATTAATGGTGGTGTACAAGGTGTATTTGTTCCAAAAAAAGTTCCTGTTGAATAACCTGTTACGGTTACCTTGTATACACCAGGATAAGTATATGGATATGTATCGGTCGCGCCGCTTCCTGTGGCACCGGCATAATCGAATATCCATCCGATTGGTGGGGAAGCAGAACCGATTTTTGTAAATGTTTCATTCAGGCATACAGGTGGTGCCCATGTAAAATCAATATTATCATCAGGAACACAAGTGACACCTGGTATTGGCGGGCCATCCGGACAATTGCCATCTGAAAAAGAAATCGGGTTTGATGTATTTGTACAACCGAATTGATTGGTCACTACCACGTAATATGTACTCGGACCAGTTACTGGTTCATTGAAGCGGGTAGGAACATTGCCGGCTAAAATTCCCGGCTTATGCCATTCAAATGAATATTGATCCGCATCAACAGCATAGAGAGTTATGTTTACAGGGTACGTACAAAATGAATTAGCATCGGGTGTTGTAACAAAAGCAACCGGTAATGGATTCACTGTAAAAATAACTGCTCTGGTAGCGGTGCATCCGTTAGCAGTAACTGTGAGTGATGCATTATAATTTCCTTCTGAATTGTAAGTAACAACGGGTGCTGTTAGATTAGTAAGATCCAGATTTGAATTACCGGGAAAACTCCAAAAATATGTTGGTCCACCGGAACTACTAAAGGTTAACGGAGATCCGACACATAACGGACTCGGTATTCCGATCGATGGATTAGGGACTGGATTTATAGTTACCTGGTATGGCGCAACAAGAGGTACGGGACAAATTCCATACTCAATAACTAATGAAATGGTTCCGACAGATTGCGATTGATTCCATCTTACTTCTATCGAACTACTCCCTTGTCCTGAAATAATACTTCCTCCTGTAACATTCCAAACATAATTTGCTCCCTTAAACAATGGTTGAGAAAACGAATAGCTTACATTTGGATCTCCAATGCAATACACTGATGGGCCTGTAATGACAGGTAATTGTGGAACACCATCTACATGCACTTTCGTATTAGCAGTTTCAAAACAATGGTCACTATTCGTGACTTTCAATTGAACATTAAAATCATCAGGAGTTAAATATGTATGCGTTACAGGATTTCCACTTCCACTTCCATTACCATTTCCAAAATCCCATTCATAAGAAAGCATCCCTGCAATTGAAGTTGAGAAATTTCCCAGCTCTCCAACACAAAGATGAGAAGGACATATTATATCAGGCACCGGAGGTAATGAGAGAAGTGTAACAGGGAATAAAACTTCATCACTATAACATCTTGATATTTTTAGTTTAACAAAAATGGGTGTAACGGAATTACTAATCCAGTTTATTGTAATTGTATTCGTACCGTTTGCTGTTGTGATATTGCCAGCTGAAGCTGGTACAACCGACCACAAATATGTTGCATCTGTAATAAGTGGAAGTGGAATCGAATACGTAATTGTACTTTTCAAACATGTAAGCGGATCACTGGAGGTGATAATTGGAAGAGCAAAAGACGGCCAGGTAGTAACTGAAAATACTGGCGAAGAATTAGATTCACAAAACGGGCTTGATGAAAGTGCTTGCGTTACTGAAACTGTACCTGATGTTGTCCAAATAATTCCGATACTCGAATTATTCAATGGTGCTACCGGTGTGCCGCCGGTGATATGCCATGTATACGTAACCCCTGACATATTAGGTGTGACAGTGTAATATGTTATTAATCCGGGACAAACTTTATCAGGTCCTGAAATAGGACCAGGATTTAAAATCTGAACAACTTCAACAATAGAAGATGCTGAATCATTACAAAATATACCTGGGGGAGCATAAGCAGTAAGCCTGTATTTCCCTACTCCAGCGTTCCAAAGGTAGGCATTGAGTAATGCTGTTGTTGTAAAAGTGAGTTGCGTTGGAACCGGTGTTATCAGTTTCCAGGATACGTCAAACACATCGGAATTATCTGTGAGGTTTTTCCCTTTGAAAGGAGAGCTTGTCGTATTAGGACAAACCTTTGATGGTCCGTAAATCCCAAATATCGGTTTCACATGAACTATAAGTTGTCCTGTGCCGCCACAACCATTATCATGCGAACAGTTTGCAGGCAATGAACATCCGGATCCTGTCAACAAATTTTGATAGTTGACCGATAAAGTTGCATCGCCAAAAAAAGCAGGATCCCATTTGATACAAACAGAACAAGTTCCTTGTCCGGTTATCGTGCCGGCATTTGCAGGATTTAAAACCCACTGGTGTGTATTTCCGGGAATGCATTCAATAGAATAACATGTCTCCGATCCCGCACAAATAATCGGTTCACCTTTAACAGCAATTACTGCTGAAACGATATATACAGTTTTGACTGTAGCAATATTGCAACTGGAAGGTGTGCAGCCGGAAACATCCAATGAAATAGTACCATGAGGACCAGCTCCCCAAATTACTGTTGCAGAATTACTGGATGTGGAAGGCACAGGATAAAAAGTTCCGCCGGTTACATTCCAATTATATGTCGTACAATTTGCATGCGTGTAATATGTGACTGTATCACCAGGACACACAACAGAAATGCAATAGATATCCGGACCAAAAGCAGGATCGACAATTATTTGAAAGGTTGTGTCATGAGGGTTTTTGCAATCGTCATAAACTGTGAGTGAAGCATTGTATGTACCCGGAGGTAAATGAGAAGCCGCTTCTGTATGAACGGCATTGCTGGAATAAAATCCGTTACCGAAATTCCAAAGTCGACCGCTAATTCCGGTTGAATTATCGGTAAAAGTAATTGACTGCCCGTTGCAAATATGTATTACTCCGGCAACAATCGGAGGCGACGTACTAAAACTAATTGTATATACTGATGGCGGTTTGCGTATTATATTTTGTGTACATGAATCTATATTGACACCATTTAAACTAACAAACCATTTTACTTGGGTAGTTCCGACAGGAAATTGTCCGGGTGAATTACTCCAGACAGAATCATACTTACAAATGGAATCGACCAATTCTGTTAAACCATAAATTGCCTTTCCTATGTGAACCGCTGAATCAGGTACATCAAAACAAATTGTTATATCAGGGGGACAAATAATATAACAACTATCAATACAAGCACAAACAGGTATGGGATCGGGAAGTGCACAAGTAATAACTCCTTCCTGTATTGTAGGATCTAATACTAAAAAATCGATTGCGTCTAAAACCCCATCTCCATTTATATCAGTACAAATGTATCCTCCTGCACCAAGTTGTATATCAATAACCATTAAATCAAAATCTTCCTGGTTAATTAAACAATCGTGATTAAAATCGCCGCTGTAAAAAGCCCATCTGTCCGGATTCGATTCCATTAATCTCATCGGTAAATTAAAACCGTTGTCGTATGCCTGAGTGCTTGCAGTAGTAAAATCATAATTGGCAAATGCATTTAATTGCACAGGGTATTTACTCATTGTTTGCAAAGCATTCTGATGACATATATCAATATAATACATGTTACCCAGGGGGACAGTCGGAAACAAAACATGGCATATTCCATTCGATTGTAGTACACCCTTGTTACTTTTAAGTTCTACGAATGTAACCGGATCGAGTAATTTCACAGTTATGTAATCAACATCACCCGGATTAGGGGACAATCCTGTGTTGTATAAAACACCATTCATAGTTCCTCCACCAATGTAAAGACCCTCTATATATAATTTCAGAGTCAGATCGACCTGTGCATTTGCAATTTGCATTGCACAGAAAAAAGTAAAAATTACTATGAGCACTTTATTAATGGAAGTAAATTTTTTTTTCATAATAAGATTGATTAAAAATTTTTGTTATTATTTATTTTTTAAATTCTCACTATTGTTTTACTAAAAAAAATTAATGGGCTGGATAAATCACACCCTTTTTTTCATTTTTGTAATGCGAATAAAATTAATGGCAGGGGTGAAGCTACAAATTTTGTCGAACAGCCGATATTAAGTCAAATACTTTTTTCTATTTCATAATAAAGATTAATACATAGGCTCGAAAGCATAATTCCAATTATTATTTCAAGAAAATTCCGGTACGAGCCCATTAATTTCGCTACAATATGGCTTTTTTAGTTATTGTAATGGTTTAAGAGAGTACTGCGAGCGCATGCTAGCCGGTGAAGGAAAGTCGACACATTTGGGTTTAGAAAAAGCACCTGCCCGAAATACACAATTAGATTCAAACTCAAAACGAAGCTACTTGGTATTCGAGATTATTTATTTTGTACTAATTAAGCAATATCACAGTTTTATCTCTGACAGCCGGTTAAATTTACAATCAACAGGAAAATGGCTAATGGTGTAATTCATAAAAATTTCTAGTTTTTTTTAAAATTTCAATCCCATTTACAAGGTATAAGATATCTAAATTAATGCGAAACTATAATTTTTGTCGTTTAATATCCGGTTTTAGTTATCACTGAAACAAAATAGCAACTATTTTATAATTCAAAAGTATTTATACTTTTTAAATCCTCAGATTCTACAAATTTAAATTTTTCTGACAATACACCACTAGATTTCAAATCATATATTCTGACTAAAGTGTATTCAAAATTCTATTTCACACCAAAATTTTTTTTTTTGTCTTGACAGATATTTACCTCACTGTGCAGAATTTCTTTTTTTGTCGAAGGGAAAAGTTTACCGAATCGTCACAAGTTCACGATACTTTGCCATTGGCCAGAGTTCATCATCTACTATCATTTCCAAATGATCTACATGATAGCGGATGATATCGAAAAAAGGTTTTACATTATCACAATAGGCAATCGCTCGTGCACGTACATTTTCAATCTTATTCGTCTTTTTTCTTTCTTCAATCATTTCTGTCACCTTCGCACGAATAGTATTGATGTGT
>JANLOW010000498.1:0-4693 GCA_031366785.1 Bacteroidota bacterium
AAAGAGAAATATAGGTGTACTTATCACCGATCATAATGTTCATGAAACTTTGTCTATTGTTGATCGAGCCTATTTACTTTTTGAAGGGCGAATTTTAAAAGCCGGCACTGCTGAAGAGCTTGCTGCCGATGAACAGGTGAGGAAAGTTTACCTGGGACAAAATTTTGAGTTGAGGAGATAGCAATTCGCTCAAAAAAATCAAGCCTAAATAGCAAATAACTTTTTTATTTTTTTCTATAAAATCCAAAAACTGTATTATTTAATTTCCTGTAATTGAAAATGAAAACTCTCCATGATTGGATTGGAAAGAAGTTTTTTACACGCTTCTTGAACCTTTTCTTGCGCAACATCACTTGAAGTTGCATCTATTTCTAGTGTAATATGTTTTCCAATTCTGACATTTTCAATTTCAGAGAATCCCATATTGCCAAGTCCATGGGTAACTGCTTTTCCTTGTGGATCAAGAAGTGCTTTTAATGGCATTACATCAATTTCAGCTATGAATTTCATTTTAAAGATTTTGTTTTAATACTATTTTGAATGACAGACAAAAGTATGTAAAAGATAATTGCAATCGGAATGGTTGCAAATAAAAAAATGGGAAAGAGAATTATGATGGCTATTATAAGAACATATTGAAATATATTTTCCTTAAAACCTTTTGTTTTAAACTTCAGGGAGAAAAGCGGTATTTCCGAAATTAATAAAAATGAAAATAAAACTGTAACAATCGATATTGAATATGGATTTAAAATAAGGTTATTGAATTTTCCGGGTTGTTGAATTAGAATCAACGGAAGAGAAACAATAAACAATGTAGTTGCCGGAGTTGGAAGGCCGATAAATGAATTGCTCTGCCGTGTATCAATATTAAATTTTGCCAAACGCATTGCAGAGAAAATTGTTATTACAAAAGGAAAAAACTGGAAAATCCTTATGAAAATTTCAGAATGAAAATACATTTCCATATTCGATTGCTGAAGAAGCTTGAATAATACTGCTCCGGGAACAAAACCGAAACTGATTACATCAGCCAATGAATCCAATTCTTTTCCAAATGCGGGATTCGATAAGAATTTTCTTGCTGCCATTCCATCCAATAAATCAAAAAAAGCAGCGAGAAAAACAAAATATGCTGCTAAATCTAAGTGATTTCTGAAAACCATCACCGATGCAATGCATCCACAGAAAAGATTACAACTTGTAATAAAGTTAGGAAGATGGATTTTCATATAATTTATGAGTGAATTATTTGCTTCAAAAATAATCTTTCTAAGTCTATTTCAAATATTCAATATTAATCAACAAAGAAAAGATGGAAATTTTGATGCAATATGACAATTTCAAAACAAATAAATCAACAGAAATCGATAAATTTCACTTTAGGCTAAATTAAAAAAAGAACATTCTAAGTCATGTTTTTTAAAACCTACAATGCAAGAAACACTTCTGAACAATAGAAAAGATAGGCTTATTAACCATTGTCAAAAGTAAAATATTTTTAGAAATACACCCGATCAAATCCCTTAATACGGGTTGTTGAAAACCATGTAGAAAATTATATCAATAACTGAATGTATAGACTTGAAAATGCTAACTTTACAAAAAGTAATAGTATATTAAATAAGACAATAAAAAGTTGAATACTGCGTTACGTATTGTTCACCCGAACTGACTATGATATTAAAAAAAACATTTCTTACTCCGCTACTTTTATTCATTTCATTTACAATTTTTGCTCAAGCTCCAAAATACAGCAATGAATTCCTTTCTATCGGTGTAGGCGGAAGACCCATGGGTATGTCAGGTGCGGTTGTGGGTACTGTTAATGACGCAACTTCTGCTGTTTGGAATCCGGCCGGACTTACCGGTATAAAAGGAAATGTACAAGTTGCTGCCATGCATGCCGAATTATTTGCCGGTATTTCCAAATTTGATTACATCACGCTTGCCACTCATATAGATTCATCCAGAACGATCGGATTCTCGATCATACGTTTTGGAACGGATGATATTCCAAATACGCTTGAGCTAATTGATGCTTCCGGAGCCATCGATTATTCAAAAGTTAAATCGTTTTCAATTGCTGATTATGCTTTTCTTTTTTCTTATGCAAAAGAAACCGGTATAGAAGGACTTAATGTCGGAGGTAATGCAAAAATTATTCACCGCAAAGCAGGTGAATTCGGAAAAGCGTGGGGTTTTGGTTTTGATCTGGGAGCACAATACAAGATTGATCATTGGAAACTGGGTGTCATGTTTAAAGATGTAACATCAACTTTCAATGCATGGAGTTTTAATACAGATCTTTTAGAATCCACATTTGTTCAAACGGGAAATGAGATTCCGAAAAACAGTACGGAAATAACATTGCCTAAACTCATTTTTGGAGGCGGATATCAATTTGATTTCAGCAAAAAAATATCGGGGCTGATAGAAATGGATGCAGATATGACATTCGACGGAAAACGAAATGTATTAATCAGCGCCGATCCTTTGAGTATTGATCCACATTTAGGCTTTGAAGTCGGTTATAGCAATTTTATCTTTCTCCGCGGCGGTATGCAAAACATTCAAAACGTAAAAAATCTTGATGGAACAGTAAGCAAAATCATTCAACCGAATT
The DNA here is from genome assembly GCA_031366785.1 of Bacteroidota bacterium. GTDB lineage: Bacteria > Bacteroidota > Bacteroidia > AKYH767-A > 2013-40CM-41-45 > JADKIH01. The sequence goes on from JANLOW010000498.1 coordinate 2,627, forward strand.
TAGGATTAGGAATTAAGCTTGGAAGACTATCCATTGATTATGCTTTAACCAATATAGGACAAGAAACTTTATATTCAAATATCTTCTCTCTCACTCTCGATATATATAAAAATAAATAATTTCTTTCGCTAAACTTACCGGCTATTCTGAATGAAAAAAAAATTACTCCTCATTCTTTTCAGTGTTTTATTTTTCTCTGCTTATTCGCAGCCTTATGAAAATTCCTGGATAAATTTCAATCAGGAATATTATAAGATTAAAGTATGGCAAAATGGAATCAATCGTATTAGCCAGCAAACGATGGTATTCTCAGGCTTTTCAACTTTTGGGATAGATCCCAGAAAAATACAACTATATCATAATGGTATAGAACAATATATTTATATACAGGGAGAAAATGACGGTGTATTTGATGCGACCGATTTTATTGAATTCTACGGTCAGCCCAATGATGGATCATTTGATCAAAAATTATATGAAGATACAAATTGGCATCCTACGCCAAACTATAGTTTGTTTACCGATACCTCCGTTTATTTTCTGACGTATAGTACCATAACAAACGGCAAAAGATTAACGGTTCAGAGTAACAATAACTTTTCTTCTTTCAGTCCATCTTCGTATTTTATAAAAGAAACTATTGCTGAAGGAAAAGATCTTATTTCATCCGGAATTTTTGGATACAACCGAGGACGCAATGATCAATCTATTTTTTATACAGAAAGTGAAGGATGGGGAGCGGTTTTTGGAAACTATGCTGGCGGTAATCATCCTGTAACGCTACCTATTGGTACAGACAAAGTATACACCAGTGGACCTAATGCAGAAATAACAATGTGTTTTGGAGGAGTAAATAATCCACCTCATAATATTAGTGCCAGTTTTCCCGGAATTAATCTTACAGATACCTATTACTATCAGGATTTGAAGAAATATAATTTTTCAATTTCACCGGCGGCTTTTTCTTCTTCAACAAGTAACCTGATATTAAATTCCACTACAGCAAATCCTTCCAGCAGTCCGGATTACAGTATGTTTTACTGGATGACATTAAAATACCCACATACATTCGATCTGGAGGGACAAAGCAAATTTAAATTATTACTTCCGGATGATTTATCTCAGGCGAAGTCAAGAATGGATATTATAAATTTTAATAGTGGAGGTTTAGCACCTATACTTTACGATTTAACCAATCACAAACGTATCGATGTTTTTCAGAATGGAAATGTTTATCAGGCGCTTGTTGATAATGACAATGTATCTTCACCAAAAAATTGTTTTATCAGCGCGCAGTCAAATATTCAGACACCATCTGTTTCTAAGATAAGTTATAACAGCAGCAATTTAGGGCACTTCAATAATATCGGAGCAATGGCTTTGGATTCTGCTTATGTAATTATTACCAATCGATCGCTCTGGAGTGAAGCACAGTTTTATAAAAATTATCGCAATCAACATTCACCTAATATTAATCGTACGGCAATTTTTGATGTTGATGAGCTTTATGATCAGTTTGCTTATGGTATACAGAAACATCCATTAAGTATTAAAAACTTTTCACACTTTATTTTAGATACCTGGCCAACAGAAGCACAACATATTTTTCTAATTGGAAAATCTATTAGCCCTTCTGATTTCCGATTGAATCCATCTCTCTTTGCAACGAGTGCTGTTGCAACCTTCGGAGTTCCACCTTCTGATATTTTACTTACTTCAGGAATTAATGGCTCACAATGGGAACCAAGAATTCCAATTGGCCGGTTAAGTGCATTAGATGGATCTGATGTAAATAATTATTTACAGAAAGTAACTGAATATGAAATTGCACAATCAGGAAATCCGCAACCCTGGCAGAAAGAAATTTTGCATTTTGGCGGAGGCAACGATGTTCAACAGCAATCAGAACTTGCAGGTTATCTTTCACAGTTTGAAAATATTATGGAGGATAGTCTTTTTGGCGGTCGTGTAACAACATACAGGAAATTCAATAATGATCCAATCCAAATTAATTTATCGGATACGCTTCAGGCACAGATTGATTCAGGTGTTGCTATTATGGCATTT
>JANLOW010000505.1:0-2680 GCA_031366785.1 Bacteroidota bacterium
AACGGAACGCTTTCATTCAATGGGATTACGCTACTGTATTATGCGAACTTTTTTACCCGGGCGCAATGAACTTTCATCCATGCCTTTATTTAGTTTTTTAAGTTCGGAAGTCTTCATATTTATTTTTTTTGCTAATTCAGCCCAGCTTGTTTCACCTTTTTCAACCGTATGAAATTTTTTATCGTAGCCTGCATAGTCGCCGCCAGGAGTCACTTTTAATTCCATTCCCTGATAAAGTAATTCGCCTTTCAGCTCATTTAGGGTTTTTAAATCTTTTACAGTCATACTGAAATTTTTCGAAATTGAAAAGTATGTATCTCCTTTTTTAGCTACATAAATTTCACCTGGACCGGATTTTACCGGTAAGCCCAGTATTGAATCATTGACAGGAGTTATATCAGAATGAGGAGATTCTTTTACATCTACTTTTGTAGCTACGGAAATATCTTCTGTCGCTGTAGGAGCAGCATTGGAAGAATCAATAATAGTAGCTTTTGGCGCTTCGAGGTTAATATTATCGGTGGCTGCTTGTCCTTTGACAAAATTTGTTCTTAACACCTTGAATTCTGTACGACGATTTAATTGATGCGCTTCTTCTTTAAGTTTTTTCGAATTTAATTTTTCAATAAATGCATCATTGAGTGTATCGCCGGCATTAAAACTTCCTACGTCTTTTATTAAGATACGAGGTTCACGGGCACCATATCCCTGGTATTCGAGTCTTTCTTTAGGAATGCCTTTCTGAATTAAATAATTTACCACAGATTCTGCGCGACGTTTGGAAAGTGTATCGTTAGTCATAGGAATCGGACGTGAATCGGTATGAGAACCTAATTCAATTACGATGGTTGGATTGTCTCTTAATGTTTGAAGAAGTTCATCGAGTGATTTTTTTGATTCAGGGCGAAGGTCCCATTTAGCCAGATCATAAAAAACTTCCGGTAATTCAATGGCACGAAGTGTTGAGCGCATTGCAAAATCGAAATCTCCGATAAAATCTTTTGATTGTTCAATTCCAATGGTTGAAACTTCGAGATATTTATTCAGATAATTCGACATGGTTGCAGAGACTTTGTAGGAAGTTTCAGGCTTTAGGTCAAATTTATAAGCACCTGTTTTATCTGTTTTAAAAGGAATCGATGAACCATCACTGCCGAATAATTCGACTGTTGCACCTTCAATATTTGCTTTTGTATCGGCATCAATAATTTTTCCTGAAACAGTAAAAAGAAGAGGAGGAAGGCTCCACGAATAAATATCGTCTCCGCCTTTTCCACCATCGCGATCTGAACTTAGAAAACCACGATCGCCTGTTAATTCATCTACAATAAAAGCGAAATCGTCGTTTGTTGAGTTGACAGGATATTTAAGGTTTACGGCTTCTTCAAAAACACCATTCGTTTGTTTGGCCATAAAAATATCGAGACCACCCATTCCTATATGTCCCTTAGAAGAAAAATACAATGTTCCATCAGAAGCAATGAAAGGATACATTTCATCTTCATCGGAATTGATTTTATTTCCGGCATTTATTGGTTTTCCCCATTCTTTGGTTTTCTTATCATATTTGGAAAGCCAAATATCTTTTTTACCAAAGCCATCAGGCATATCGGACGTAAAATAAAGTGTTTGCTCATCAGTAGAAAGTGACGGATGACCAACAGTAAAACTATCAGCTATTGCTAAAGGAATAAGCTTTGGCTCATCCCAAATAGCTCCTTTACGTTTTGTGAAATAAATTTCACAAATACCAATTTTACCTTTTTCGATTTCACAGCGAGTGAAAAACATACTCTCGCCTTTTGGATCCATGGCAGTGGCTCCTTCGCTAGCATTTGTATTTATTGGCTCAAGCAATGGCTTCGGACTGCTCCATTTACCTTTTTTGTCAAAAGAAGCCTCGAAAAGATCCTGAAATTTTTCACCTGTCCAGCCATCGTTATTTTTTCCTATGGCTTCCTGACGGGCAGAACTGAAAATAACATGTCGATGATCTTTATTGGAATATGTGACGCCAAAATCCGAATATTTGGTATTTATGGCTGAAACGTTATCGAGGTGATAACGATTTGGTTTGTCTTTCCATTTTTGTGCTTGCTGGCAAGATTCAATTCCCAGGTCTCCATGCGTATCTGATTCCGCTAATTTTTTATAATTCGTGTATTGGACGATTGCTTCATCGTATTTTCCATTCATTTTTAAAGCATCGGCATAATGCAAGATGGCAGCTGGTTCTTTAAAATTGGCTTTTATTGCTTTTGCATACCAGACTTCCTGATTCTTATAATCGTTAGTCATTCGGTACGATTCGGCAACTTTGTAAATAATTTCGGCTCTTTTGGCTTTATTTTTCTCTTTGGTAAAGGCCTTTTTGTAAAGAGTTGCTGCATCATAAAAGTCTCCTTTTGTAAAAGCAAGATCTGCTTGCATCAGCGGAGTGCGCTGTCCATGCGCCATAGAAGCCGATAGTATAAATACAAAAGAAAAAAAGATTCGGTGAATTATTTTCATTTTTTATTTGATTGAATATTAGGGATGAATCTTTCCCTCAATGACAAAGAAAACAAGAATTTCGATGATAACAAAGATGATAGTTAAACGAAAACAAACAACATTTAATGTGTTTTTGTTAATAGATTATATTTGGATTGTCCATTTGAAATGTAATGGTACTCCAAAA
>JANLOW010000027.1:0-3093 GCA_031366785.1 Bacteroidota bacterium
AGTGGATGCATGTTTCCCTGTACCGGTGTGAAAAGAAGTTCTTTTAAATGAGTGAAACCTTTTATAAGTGGATTTTCATAAACGTATTGCTGATCATCCCAATTCACAAAACCTGCTTTCAAAGTTGGTGAATAGGCAATAAGGGTGATTAATAAAATAATTAGCAGACTTAAAAAATTTTGTTCTTTAGTTAAAACAAAAATTTTAGCAGTTGAATGCTTAACTGGATTATTTTCTTTTTTCTTTTTCACAAATATAAAATATGGGTTCTTTTAACGACAATAATTATTAAATTCTTTTACTGCCGGTTCGCAGCCAAAATCAATCGCTTTTTGCCAGTCTAAACAACAGGCTTCTTTTTTCCCTAAATAATATTCAGCAACTCCTTTGTTAAAATAATTTTCTGCTAAATCTGTTTTTAGATCTATAGCGGTAGTGAAATCTTTAATAGCGCTTTCATATTTTTTTTCTTTAATATACAGAATGCCTCTATTATTATAAACGGCAGCAAAATCCGGTTTTAATTCAATTGCTTTATTATAGTCACTGAGAGCCATTTCATTATTTTCTTTCTTGTATAAAACATATCCCCGATTGTTATAAGCTTCGACAAAATCGGGTTTTAATTTAATGGCTTTATTGTAATCTTTAAGAGCAACATCATTTTCATTTTGTTTCAAATATAAGTTCGCTCGATTATTGTATGCAAGATAATAATCAGAGTCAATTTCTAAAGCTTTATTATAATCAATAAGCGCATCTTTATAATTATTATGATTTTTCAAATAATATCCTCTATTATTATATGCAACAGGTACTGTTTTATATTTGCTGATAACATCGTTCCAAAGTGAAAAGCTATCTTTCCATATTTTACTTCTTGCAAATGTCTGAGTTATATATAAAATAGAAAAAACGCTTAATAAAGTAATGACTATTGTTTTGTATTTTTTAATCCATAATAAATATAATCCTTCACCCGCAAGGTAAAAAATACCGATAGAAGGGATATAAGCATACCTATCTGCTACAACGGCTTGACCTACCGGTAATAATTGCAATACAAGGAAAAGGGTTATTGAAAAAAAAGATATTCCGAAAAATATTTTTTTTGATGACTTTAGTGTAAAAATAACATAAGCTATAAATAATATTAAAACAATCAGGTATAGATAATATTGCGTTGGCATATCGGCACCAGTTTTTATAGGATAAGGATATATTGCACTTAAATTAAGGGGAATTATTAAATGGTATAAATAATTAATAAATCCATACGAAGCGAATACAACACGCTGTGGAAGAGTAAAAATAGCAACATCATTTATAGCACCTCCTTCTCTTTGGGCAAATATTGCTAGTATTCCGAATATGATTGATAAAACAAAAAACGGTATTTTTTCTAATAATGATTTTAGATTTATTTTTCGCTCTTTAAAATAATCCGTTAAAATAAAAATAAGTGGGAGTGTAACAGCTACAGCTTTTGAAAATAGTGATAATATGAAAAAAATAAATGAAAGAAGATAATATAATTTATGCAGATTTTTAATGTATTTTATATAGCAAATATAAGAAGCTAAAAAGAAAAATGTATATAACAAATCTTTTTGATCGGCTGCCCAGGCAACGGATTCGACATGTATAGGATGGATACCAAATAATAAAGAAGCAATTAAAGCAATAGTAACTCTTTCACTGAGATGAATAATAGTAAAGTAAACAAGTACAACATTAAACAGGTGTAATAATAAGCTGATTAAATGATAATTGGACTCTTTTAATTCAAAGAAATAATATTGAATGGCAATTGCAAGAATCGTTAACGGATGGTAATTCCCCATCACATTTTGAGAAAAAATGTTTTTAAGATTGATTGAATGTACCAGCGGGTTATTCCGGATGTAATCATCATCATCCCAATTTACGAATCCATTATGCAAAATAGAGTAATATGAAAAAAAGGAAATAATCAAAATGATAACGAGACACCAATATGTTAAGCTTTTTGAAATACCAGGATGTTTTAAAGCCGGCCTTTTGGTGAAATTGTTTTGCTTTATGATTTCTTTTTTATTCTTCATAAAATATTCTTAAACAGGTTATTTTAATTAATTGATTATTTACAAAAATTTTAAATCCCTCTTCCAAAATATGCCAAAGCATAATCGTTTTTTAATGTTATTGCCATCGAATAATCATTAATAGCTTCATTGTATCTTTTATTATTACCTAATAGATTTCCTATGTTGTAATATACTTCATTTAATTTGTTTTCGTTATCAAATAGAACATCACGGATGTTGTATGCCAATGTAACATTCTGATATTGGTTAATTACATCATTCCATAAAGTGATTCCATTTTTCCAAACTTCGCAACGAGTGTACGGTTTCACAGGATAAGAAATTTTCTTAAAATATATTGAATGTATAAGACAGTTTCATTGAATATATTGATCTTCGTCCCAGTTAACAAAACCATTATGAAGGACAGGTAAATAGGCCAATTGAGAAACCAGGAGAATTATTAAAAGGAAGATATGCCAGTTCTGTTTATTTGGAATGGGAATCCTGGCATTTATTTTTGTTGAACGGTTTTTCAATGGCGATTGTCCTTGCTTCATTTTCATTGACAATTGAAATGGAAAGTGAGAAAGTTAATGAAATTATCTTAATCCCGGATTTTAATTGCCACAGGAAATTAGCTTTTAAATAGCTTAAATAAGCTATTTAAATAGTCTGTTATTCACTTTTTTTCTTTTCTTTGCTTACAATTCCCAATATTATTTTGCTTTTATGAAGCAAATGATTTGTGTTAAATATTTAGTATTAATTATTAATTACTTGTAATTACAATTTTATGAGTGTTTTATTATTCAATTTTCAAAAGGAATAAAAATAACTACAGAATAATATTTTTTAAAAAAGATGAGTAAATCTAAATATACAAAACCATTAAAGCCACAAGGCGGGATTATTAAACCAGAAGTAAAAAGTGACTTACCCGGACTGAATCCAAGTAATTTTTTTATAACGAACGGATTTTATCTTTTAGTTACTTTTATTTTATTAATTTCATTTTTTGTTTACA
>JANLOW010000044.1:0-6210 GCA_031366785.1 Bacteroidota bacterium
GGCGCAAACAATATTCCTAATATTGCACCTGCAGCAACTCCTGCTAATAATCCTAATAATACTTTACCTGATTTCATTTTTCATTTTTTTTTAAATTGTTTATTAATAAATACACTTATTTTATTTTTAATTTTGATACTTATTTTTAATCTTTTTTTAAATTTTACTTGAATTATTTAAAGAAAATATTAATGTAAAGGTGGTTTTAAAAAAAGAAATAGTGTTATATAATTTCCGGAAAAATTTATATAATACATACTTTACTACATTTTCTTTTTATCTGTGGCTATTATTAATATGCCACCAACAAGCAATATACCTCCAATGATAGGCGACCATTGAACCGGATGATTTTCGTTTTTGCTTATTTGAAGTGGTCCAAGGTCTACTACTTTTTCTTTTGTAACATAATTAAAGCCGGTATAAATCATCATAATAACTCCAATTACAACAAGTACGATTCCTAAATTTTTAGTTTGCATAATTTTATTTTTTATATTATTTATTAATGGATTTATTTGTTCTTAATTTATTTTGGTTTAGTGAATAGGAAATCCCAAGCGGATACATTGAAGTGACATTTATTTTGTGTCTTTTTCCTTCATGTAAATCTACCACCCAATTTCCCGTAAAAAAACCTATGGAAGCCGCTAGAATTTCATCGGATAGCCAATGATGGTGCTGATAAATCCTTGAGAACATTGTAAATCCTGCCGGGACAAATGCTAAGATTTTCAACGCAGTTGAATGAGCATGTCGTGACATAACAGTTGATAAAGCAAAGGCACTTGTCGTATGTCCGCTGGGCATGGAATGAAAATTATAATCAAAAAGTGAGAATGGATGATACGTGAATGCATTTTCTGTGCTAACTGGTCGTTCTCTGCCAATAGCAATTTTAAAAATTGTAGTAATAAGTTCTGAATAAAGTCCCGCTTGCAATAATTCAATCGAAATTTTTTTTGCTGCAGTATCGTGAGCTACCAATCCGAACAAACCAAATGAGCCTGCAACTCCAACAATTGAATACCATTCTCCATATATTCTCCCTCCCTCAATAAATGCATTGTAATAATAACGCTGTTTACCTTGTGTTGAATTAGTAATCCGTTCATCAAATGGCATAACCGCAATAGTCGCAGCAGTCGATATACCTATTTTTAACCAGTCACTGCCTTTCCATTTAGTTGGTTGTTTAATGAATAAGATTGATTCATGTGCAAATTGAGACACACTGTATAATTTTTTTACCAGTTTCTTTTCTAATTTTATTTCCTTTGGCGTTTCGGGTGCAGTAACATCCTTCTTTTTTTCCTGTGCAATTACACAAGATTGAAAAGCTATTATAAAAAAGAATGATATTATGAACTTATTCAACATAATTAGTATCTTTTTAAGATTAGTGAAAACCACATAATTTATTTCAATTATAATGACCTCTACGTTGTTTATCTTCCAGATAAATCATTAGAAATATTTTATCCTCAGTTTTTACGGATTGAATGGCTGGTGAATTACGAAGATGCCGGTCATTATAATATATGAAATGTTCATATCCCACGCTCAGGCTTTTATAAAGTCGAGCTGTTATTCTCGGCTTTAAAATGCCAATGAAATTATTACCAGGCATGCCGATATAGGTATGTATAAAGTAATAATAATATATCAATGAAGCGGTAGCATATTTACTAATATTAATTGTGCTTTCAAACTTTGCCTGTAATCCATCGCCATAACTATAATCTCTGACTTGTAATGTATCTGGGCCGGACAAGTTGCTATTTCCCGCCAAAGGAATTATTGAAAAATGGACATTTGTATAAAGATTAGATGTCTTACTTAGAGGTAATTTAGAAAAAACTCCGCCACCAAAAGAAACACCGCCTAATTCAAAAGTTTGATTATCCCAATAATCATAATATTGAAATATTCCATACAGGATTGAATGTTTACCGTAATTTATATTTTTCCCAAATAATATTCCATATCCCATTAAATTGCCAAGAATTTTTCTACCTACTCCGAAAGTAAATTCTGTGCGAAGCTTAAAAAAATCAAAGGGCTTACGATTTCTGTTTTCAAATGGATTTCCATAATCAAATTGAAAGTGTAAAACTTGACTATTAGAACCTTTTCCAAAACGGTTATCTTTTTTATCATAGATTTTTTGTATTCCTGAATATAAGGTAATGTTTAGAGGCTCCTTTTGATAAACTTCTTTATTGGTTATTCTGAAAGATTTTCCTTGAAAAAGACGGTTTAATCCCAAAACCGGATTAATTAGGCCTGCTACTATCTCACGTGAAACTCTTTCAAATCCGTGTGTCCTGTCATCCAGAATATTCAAACTTAAGCGATAAAATATTTCTCCGATGAAGGCTCCATTAATAGGCGTATTGACAATGTCGTTATAGGATGGGCGAGTATTTTCTCCAAAATATTCCCACATTAAACTGCCGCCTACTGCAAATGAAAATGACTGGAAATAATTATACCCATTCGAACGGCCTGCATTAAAAGATAAAGTTCCGGAATATGGATGACCGATAAAATTTATCCCAAATCTATCAGTATCCCATTCCCAACCTTTTTTAATATTATATTTCCATGTATGAAGTCCAATTCTCGCAAAATCCGCATTCAGAATGAATCTATCGATTGACCAAACAAAAACATTAGCTCCTGCCACTTCTGTAAGCGGTACCCACAATGGATATTTTTTGTTATACAAAGTATCATCTTCAAGCAAATCACCGTACTTATTAAGAATAGTAGTATCGATTAGAGCGCTTTTTTTTGGTTCGTTCCCGGTTGAATCTGAAAGTTGTTTAACTTTTTCTTCCTTAATCTCTTTAAGTTGCTCTTTAGGTTCGCCTTTCGCTGGTACTATCGTATCAACCGGGGAAACTTTTGTTATATCCTGCGGTGTCGTATTTTGTGCATGAAGAAATACTGATGACAATAGCAGGAAAAATATTAATAGGTAAATAGATTTCATAATATTGTCATAGTAATTTTAAAAAATAACCAAAAATAAATTTATTAAAGAGGTTTTCTCCCTTGAATAATTCTTAATAAAATTACAATTATAGCGATAACAAGTAAAATGTGTATAAGACCACCAGCGCTATAACCGATAAATCCTATAAGCCAACCAATTATTAAAATGACAGCAATGATGTAAAGTAGATTTCCCATAATGAATGTTTTTTTAGATTATTTGAATATATTTATTTGTGATTATTTAAATTAAAGTAGAATGATCAAAAGTAATATAATGATTATGGCGCCAACCGAAAGGTATATTCCACTGCTTAAATCTTTTAACTGACTTTTAATTGACCGTACTTCTTTTCTCAATTGCAATTTTTCTTGCATACTCATTTTGGATTTATCCATTTCATTGATCTTGTCCAGCCTGGCAAGCAAAATATTGGCTTTGGCTGACTCAGAAGCTTTCGTAGCTGCTGTTGTAGTTTGCACTTTTTCCGAGTCTGCTTTTAATTGTGTTGGAATGAATGTTAGCGACAGAAATGCTGTCATTAAACATAGAGTTATTTTTTTCATTTTCTGATTTTATATTTGTGAATAAGATTTCTTTCAACAAAAATGAATATTAAATAGTATTTAAGTATTACACAACTTTGTAGATATGTTACATGATTTACTGATTTTCTCATGATAAATCATTTATAAATAAGATTGTTAATATAATTCCTGAAAAGGTTAGAATTAAATCAAATTAGACTTATCCTTGTAAAAGGAGAGGATATAAACTGTTTATTAAATTTCATAGCCGCTTTTAATGACGGTCGAAATCATTTTGAATTGTTCATTGGCATTAAAACAATGGGGTGAATGTGCCGGTATTACTATACCATTTCCAGATTTTAATTGGAACTTATTTTTATTGATAGTGACTTCTGCAGCTCCATGTATTATTTGTACATAAATATCGAATGGTGAAGTTTTTTCTTCTAATTCTTCTCCTGTATCAAAAGATTAAACAGTAATATTCCCGGTTGTTTTTTTTATAATAGTCCTGCTTACTACTGAATTGGGAACATATTCAATTATTTCAACAACAATATGAATTTTAGTTTTTTCTAATTCAGAAGAAACTGAATGTTTGTTATTATCAATACTATTTGTATTGACTTTTATATCTTTTTCCATCTCTTTAAAGGCATTAAAATTGTCTCTAAGTTCTGAATTATATGCATTAAATACCTTATATAACTTTAGGAAAAAGTTACACCATTCTCATATTGGAAATTAATTAAAAGGAATTTAATATGAAAAACAGATTACAGGTTTTCTAAAACCGTACGCTTTTTATGTTTTAGTGATTTAAAAAAAGAAGGAGTTAGTCCTGTAATCTTTTTAAATTGCGTAGAAAGATGAGCTACACTACTATAATGCAACTTATAGGCAATTTCAGAAAGGTTTAATTCATCATATATGATCAACTCTTTAACTCTTTCAATTTTATGAATAATAATGAAATGTTCAATTGTTGTACCCTTGACTTCCGAAAAAAGATTGGAAAGGTAGCTGTAATTATGGTTTAATTTTTCGCTTAAATAGTCTGAAAAGCTTAATTTTGGTATTTCATCTGTATAATGTACTAATTCTATAATAATATTTTTTATTTTTTCAACAAGAATAGCTCTTTGATCGTCCATTAATTCGAGTCCGGATTGAAGTAAATTTTTTTTTAATTCACCATGTGTTTCAGCTGATAGATCATTCATTATTTCAACCTCACCTAATTCAACAATATTATGTTTTAAATTTAATTTTTCCAACTCTGCTTTTACCAGCATTTTGCAGCGAAGGCTAACCATGTTTTTAATATATAGTTTCATATAATTTTACAAACAAAAAGGCTGGAAAATTATTTCTGTCTTAAAGTTAAAATTAAATAATTTGTATGAATAAAAAAAATGGAACGTCTATTTTAAACATAATTCCCATATCGCCACTCTAAGTGCATAAAATGGGAGGTTATAATTTTTTACAGATTTATAAGTAATTGATTACATAATTTTGATAATTGTAATTGTTTACTATAAAGAAATCATAGGTAGAATATCTTATTTTAAAGTATAATACCCTTTGTCTGTTTATATTTCCAAAAATTGATTTTATTAGTATTATTTTTGTTTTTTATACGATAATTTAAAGTTAGAATTATTCGCATTATTTATAGTCAATGGTAAATTCAAAATATATATTTCTTTTGGTAATCGGGTCGATAATAGGTTTATTAATTAATTTTAAATGTATTGCTCAATCATCCGATAAGCCTGCTTTTAAATTGTTTCTAATAGGAGATGCCGGTGATGGTGATTCAACTGGAGTGACACTTAGAGATTTAAAAATTCAATTGATGAATAATCCGAATAGCGCCGTAATTTTTCTTGGTGACAACTGTTACATAAAACCCTATTTTTTTTTACCTCTTGAAGTTGGCGGATACGATAGAAGTAAAATAGCTAAACGCAGGCTCTTATCTCAACTAGAAATATTAAATGGATATAAAGGTTTCGCATATTTTATTCCGGGTAATCATGATTGGTGGAATCTTATTAATATCAAAAAAGGTAAAAAACGCCTTCTTGATGAGCAATTATTTATTGAAGAAACATTGTCTAATTATAAATCATTACAGAATTTTAAAACAGAAACATTCCTTCCAACAAATGGAAATCCGGGTCCCATATCAAAAGATTTTAATAGCGGAAAAACGAGAATCATTTTTATTGATACTTATCGTTTGATTATCGAAGAAGGTAAAAGAAAACTTAAAGATTCTGTATTACTGGATAATTTTTATAAAGAACTTAAAAATCAGCTCATGGATGCAACAAATAAACGTGAAAAAATAATTGTTGTCGGACATCACCCCATTCATGCTAAAGGTAAACATTCTTTGCCTCTTGTATTCTTAGAAAGATTAAGCAGGCGTTTTGCAGATTCGAATACAAATTATCCTCCCTATAATAAAATGTCACTTCGTTTAGACAGCTTGTTGAAAGAACATCATCATCCGGATATTTACTATGTAAGCGGACATGAACATTCTTTGGAATATTTTTTTAATGACAGCCTGCACTACCTTGTAAGCGGCTCCGGGAGCAAGATTGATCAAGTAAAATACAAGTCTGTTGAAAATGCTGAGGAATATTTAATTTGGAACGAAGAAGG
>JANLOW010000105.1:0-1769 GCA_031366785.1 Bacteroidota bacterium
CAAAATATTACTGTTTATAATTCTATCAGCACGGGCCCCCGACAAGAAGGTGAGATTGACGGACCTGATGAAATGTATGTAATTCTTCTGGATAATGGCAGGACAAATCTTTTAGCAAGTCCTGATCAGCGTCAGGCATTATCGTGTATTCGTTGCGGTGCTTGCTTAAATGCTTGCCCGATTTACAAAGGAGTAGGCGGACATAGTTACGGTGCAACATATTCCGGCCCGATTGGTTCTGTGATAACGCCTCATTACGAAGGCATGGAACAATTCAAACATTTGAGTTATGCATCTTCCTTATGTGGAAGATGTACAGAGGTATGTCCGGTAAAAATTGATTTGCATAAATTATTGCTATACAACCGTCGCGATTCTATCGATCAGAAATTAAATCCAAAAACAGATAATTTTATTTTTTTTATTTGGAGAAAAGCGATGCTTAACAGGAAACTGATGAATAAAGGAAGCTCTGGGATGAAAAATTTTATTTTGAAAAATTTTTTTAAATCTCAATGGGGAGACAGACGAGAACTTCCTGTGATTGCACATAAATCATTCAATCAACAGTGGGTTGAAAGGATGGGGATTAAAGAATAAAAAAATCCGAGACCTTTTTTACGATTTCGGATTTCTATTTTTTATTGATCTAAAATAAAAAATATTTATTTGGTGTAGTTTAGTAGCTGATTTCTTTCATCAAGTAATTGCATGATTATTTTATAATCACTCAGCGAAACAGTTCTGACACAAACAAGTTCTTCAGGTTTTATTTGCACACAAAGTCGCGTGCATGTTTCTTTATCGTAACGATCGAATGCTGTTTTATAAGCCTGCATATTTATTTGAGGAACAAAATAATATTCAATCTGTGTAGTAGCAATATTATATTTATTGATGCAAATCCCCGCTTCTTTTCTTCCATCATGAAATGAAAACATCGAGTAAACATGTAAGTAATCATCTAATTCTTTAGTCGTCATGTATTCTTTGTTTGAGACTTCAAATTAAACGCCGAACCCATTTTCGTCAACCATATTTGGTTAACATTGGTTTTTAGGAGATGAATGGAGGTTAATACGGCTTTTTTTAGCTAATTTGAAAAACGGTGCGTCCTGAAAAAAGAATGGTTTCGTAAATCAAGGAGTTAGCAGAAGCCCTATTGGCTACCTTGCTGACATCAAACTGACGGACTTTGAACAAATAGTTTTTCGGACAACTTGGACTTCTGCTGACAAAACTTTGAACTGCCAACACTTCGGCATTAATTTTTTTTTGCCACCCCTCAAAATATTTTAATTCAATTTTTTAATGTCACCGCACATTGCACTCTTTGCTTTTGCCTTTGGGTTGGCTTGTGTGTTTGCAGGCAAAAGCAAAGTGTGCAATCTTCAACCGCTTTAAAATGCTAACTATAGTATGTGGCGTATATTGCATACTATAAATAGCTTTGCCATCAACAATTTTTGTGATGAGCAAGAGAAAAATCCTTATTTCATTTGGTGATAAAGTCCGAGAACTCCGAAAGGAGAAGGGTCTTTCGCAAGAGGAATTTTCTTACAAAGCAGACCTACACCGAACCTACATTGGGATGATTGAAAGGGCTGAAAAGAACATCACTCTAACCAACATTGAGAAGATTGCAAAAGCACTTGATGTTGACATTAAAAAACTTTTCTAATGGAAAAAAGAGTTGACAGTTTAGTTTTCAGACGAATGACTTATGCGGATTTTCGACACATCAATAAAGTTGGTGGTGAGGAAGAAGG
>JANLOW010000161.1:0-10347 GCA_031366785.1 Bacteroidota bacterium
TTAAATATTGTTTAAACAATCTTCAATGCCTAAATTAGTTTTCACTTTTCACTCCCGATTACTATCGGGATCAATTTTCAATAAATTTATTTGTTTAGTACAATACGAAAAGTGGTTCCTTTATTCATTTCTGAACTTTTCACAAAAATTTGTCCGTCGTGATACTCTTCTATTATACGTTTACTTAAAGAGAGGCCTAAACCCCATCCTCTGTTTTTTGTAGTATATCCGGGTTTGAAAATAGTTCGGTAGGTTGCTTTTGGAATTCCTTTTCCTGTATCAGCAATATCAATATAAACGAATTGTTGCTGATCCGTTATATTTAAACTGATCTTTCCTTTTCCACTCATTGCATCGAGTGCATTTTTAAGAATATTTTCTATTACCCATTCGAAAAGGGGAACATTCATTGGAGCAAATACGTCTGCTGTTGGTGCATCGATAACAAATTCGACACTTGGAGAACTTCGCGTTTTAATATAATCGACGGAACGGGTTAATACCTCATAAACATTAACTTTTGAAAGGGCAGGAGCAGAACCAATTTTTGAAAATCTTTCAGTGATTGTTTGCAGCCGTTGAATATCTTTTTCTATTTCCGAGGTGTATTCAATACTCATACCTCGCATCCTAAGTAATTCGAGCCAGGCCATTAATGAAGAAAGTGGTGTTCCCAATTGGTGAGCTGTTTCTTTCGCCATTCCAACCCAAACCTGATTCTGTTCCGCTTTCCTGGATGTGCTAAATGCCAGATAAGAGACAAAAAGAAATAATGCTATTACTCCCAGTTGAAAGAAGGGATAAAAACGTAACCTGACCAGAAGATCAGAGTCCTTATATAAAATATATTGTTTTAAATTTTTACCGATTTTAATTTCAATAGGCGTATGCTCTAAACGCATAATCCCTGTCTGCTTCTGCAAATAACCCTTTTCAAGTGCTTTTAATGAATCCAGATTACGATACGAAATCACTTCATATTTATCATCTGCCCAGATAACAGGAATTGTATTATTGTTACTGATTACTATAGAAAGAAAATTAATGTCACTGTTTATCTCTGAAATATCCGCCAGCCTTCGTGTTGCTTCAGCCCATAACTCAATTTTTTTCCTTTCTTCAACAGAGAGTTTTTTAACAAGCCTGTTAGTATACCAAAGAGAGGCCGTACCTATTAAAAGTGCGGCAATTAGAAGCAGAATTTTCCAGCGTTGCTTTTGTGTGTAAATGTTCACTTAAAACCTGTTTTTAAAAAGGAGGTGTGACTAAAGGACAAAGATGAAAGATTTTTGTCAAAAGCGAAACACTATTGATTTGACCAATCAATCTGCATCTCTTCTTTTTTCTTTGGCTTTTCAATTTGAACCGAAGGCTGATTTTTATATAGACCGAATTCCTGTTTGAGCATTCCCTTTAGGTTCCTCTTTTCTAGTGCAATATCTGTTTTAAATTTGTCACCCGCTGCTTTTCGGTCATAACTAAAATGAGGATCTTCAACAGTTCCGCGCATGGAGAGAAAAAGTTTGGAGCGACCCAATCCATCGTCTTGAATTTCACCAAATTCGGATGTATTGCTTTTTACCTTAGAGCCCAGTACATCAGATAGTAAAAGTTGTAAATGATAATCGATATTGTTATCAAAATCATGTATACCGTTTCCCGAAATATTGATTGCTGATGAATGGATATCCATATTGGGTATTATTATTTTTCTGTTTGCAATGGATATATTGTTTTTCAACGTAGAAAAACGAATATGATTCAAATCTGGTGCATGAATATATTTTCCCATAGCCAGAATAGGTGAGAAATTTATTAATTCACCATTTTCAATTGTAATTTCACTCGTAGAACGAACACTCTTTGAATTTAAGGTAAGATCGTTTGACCATTTGGAAACAAACTGTACATCTGCACTTATCCTTCCTTTCACGTTTTTATCTGTCATCGTTTGTTGATCAAAGTTTTCCATCTCATAAAATAATTGTGTAACATCAACATTCATAAATTTCGTATCATAATCCATGGTTACACTATCCCTCCGAGATGCATTAATAGTTGCATCCATTTTAACACTGCCTCCCATTGAATTAAACTTTAATTTGCTTCCACTTATCACTTGTTTTTTAAGATTTACTTTCCCTTCAATACTTCCTGCGCTGAAACGTCTGAAATTTATATTTTCAATATTGACATCAAGCTCACATATAAGCCTTGGATTGAATTTCAAAATATAGCTTGTATCTTTTGAATTAGATTTTAATTTATTTACAAGTAATTCATCCAGATTCACTGTTTTCGAAATTACTTTTGCCTGTAAATCTCCCGGTTGATCAGGTATTAAAAGAAAAGAAATAAAATTTCTGAATACTCCATCTATTAAAAAATCACTGGAGGAAATATTTCCCGAAAGATTTTTAATGTATATATCATTGTTATGCAATGAAAAATTACCGCTCATATTGTTAAATTCAAGTGGGTTTTTTCTTAACTTAAAACTAACATGGCTAATATCAATATTTCCGGAAGCTTTAATATTAAATAGCTGCCCACGACTCAATGCCGACAACTCTCTTACTTTACCTGCATAAGATATATTCATAGCAAGATCCCCTGATAATGATTCAAGTGTATCTGATTGTATGAACGGTTGAATTTCTTTTAGATTAAGCTGGGTTTTTGCTTGCAGACTTAGAAAAGCATCCGGTAAATCATCCAAACGAATACTCGCCTGAATCGTATGTCCCGATAAAGAAGCTGTCAATGAAGGAATATTTAATGTACTCTTTTTACTATTTTTCTGATTAATAAATGAACCTGAAAAATGGAGTTTTTCAATTTTTGCATCGCCGGCGATAAGGCTTCCATTATTAACAGAAAATTCGACTTTTACCAATGGCGTTTTTTTCCCTTCAATAGAACCTTGTATTGAAGTATTAAATAAAAGTTTTCCCGAGGGATTATATCTACCAAAGTATTTTTTATAATTCTCCGGAATTATGCCGGTTAATTTTTTAATATCTGCCTCATTCGTTTTGATAGCAAGGTTTAATAACCATGCCGAAGATTCATTGGTAATTTGGCCGCCAAAATCAAAATCCACTCCTGCAATTTTAACAAAAGTATTATCAAACTTATAGGATGCCGTTTTTGAATTTACAATCAATCCTGATGAAATTAATACCGGTTTATTATTTACATAATTTTCTCCATGAATGAGCAATTTGTATATTAACAGATCCGCTTTTGTTTTTAATGAAAATTCAAACCCGGAAAATTTGCCGGATAAGTTTGCATTATTTGCAAGCATTGAATAATCCTGATTGTCCTTTTTATCTATATATTTTAAATTCACATTTTTTAAAACAATCTTTTCAATATCGATAACACCGGCTTGAGATGTATCGGTAGATTTTTTCCAGAAATGATAATTCCCGCGACCTTCTTCATCAATACGGATATTAATAGTTCCATTATTTATCAAAACTTTTTTTACGGAAATATTCTTTTTAAATACATCTATAATATTGAATAAAAGTGAAAGTCTGTTTGAATATAGAAGCGTATCTTTTTTTTCTGAAGTAGAAACTTCTTCAACAACAACATTTTTCATTTCAAATGAAGCATACGGGAAATGGCTCAGTAATGAAAAATTAAATTCCTCCACATGAATTTTTGTGTCCAAATTATTATTCAATTCCGTTATTATAAGTTGCTTAATTTCTTTTCCGTAAAAAATTCCGGTAATAAATCCTGCAACTAAAAGACACAGAAAGGATATACCTATAATCTTTCCCGCCGTTTTTAAAATACGCATCAAGTGCATAACGGTTTGAACGGAGAAGGATTGAAAATGTTGTAAGATTTAGTACAACATTAAATCATTAAACTTATAGAAAACTGTAACCTTTTAACGGTGATAAATTAACGAGAATACAAGTTCTCTATTAACTACTGCTCGTGAACTTGTGGTCCGTACTTTTTATAAGGCTTTAGAAAAACGGCCGGCGACTTCTTCCCAGTTTACTAAATTCCACCATGCATTTGCATAATCCGGCCGGCGATTTTGGTAATTGAGATAATAAGCATGCTCCCAAACATCAAGTGCCAAAATTGGTGTTCCTTTAGTTTCAGCAATATCCATTAATGGATTGTCTTGATTCGGTGTTGAACATATTGCAAGTTTTTTATCGGAGCCAACAATAAGCCATGCCCATCCACTTCCAAATCGGGTTATTCCTGCATTATTAAATTTTGTTTTGAACTCATCTACTGTTCCGAAGGAAGCATTTATCGCATCACCAAGCTGCCCGGAAGGATTTCCGCCTCCACCTTGTTTCATTACTGTCCAGAAAAGCGAGTGATTATAATGACCTCCACCATTGTTGCGCACAACAGGTTGAAATTTAGAAATGTTTTTACAGATGTCTTCAATAGACATTTTCTCTGTTTCTGTTCCGGCAATTGCATTGTTCAAATTGGTAACATAAGCCTGATGATGTTTTCCATGATGGATTTCCATGGTACGTGCATCAATATGAGGCTCCAAAGCATTAAATGCATAAGGAAGTTTGGGAAGTTCGAAGGCCATAACAAACGGGGGTTAGTTGTTGGGTCAAAGGTAGAAAAAATAGTATCAGGTATCAGGTATCAAGTATCAAGATAACTAAAAATCTTTTAGAGTGCTTTATTTTTGAGTAGGGGTTTTTCTTTGAATGTTACTTGCTTTTTATCAATTAATTCGATTGCTTTTTTAAGTGTAACGTCCAATGTATGAATCACAGCGTAAAAGCCATCGTTCTTCCAAATTTGTCGGGCAATTAATGCTTTGAGTTGTATGCATATTATTTCTGACGAAGTAGCAATTTCTTCGACATTAGGTTTAACTCCTTTTTTTTCTGCGTAAGAAATAAATTCTTTTAAAATCTGTCCGTTTACAATAAAAGATTTGTTATACTCATCAAAGGTTTTATATTTTTTGAATGTTTTTCTGTTATCATCCAGATAATTATAGGCAAATTCATTGACAAGCCCTTTGCTGCTTATCGACGAATAGTAATTTGAACTTCCGGAAGTATCCAGTCCTACAAATACATCGGGCATAATTCCTCCCCCACCATAAACCGTATGCCCACCGGGAGTAGTAAACTTAAGTGAATCAGAAAAATGAATGCTGTCTGAATTTATTAACTCCCCCTTTTTATACCGGTCAAGTAATTCATTTTCGTATTGCTCGTAATTATCTTCATATGGTTTTTGAATACATCGGCCAGTTGGTGTAAAATATCTTGCAATAGTTAAACGAATAGCAGAACCGTCAGGGAATTCGCTTTGTTCCTGAACAAGGCCTTTGCCAAAAGATCGACGACCTACCAGTATGGCTCTGTCCCAATCCTGTACAGCTCCTGATACTATTTCACTTGCAGAAGCACTTCCTTCATCGATAAGAACGACTAAAGATCCTTCTTCAAAATAACCACGTGAAGTTGCCAGATATTTTTCCTTTGGACGCGAACGGCCTTCCGTATAAACGATTAATTTTTTATCCGGCAAAAATTCATCTGCTAGTTGAATGGCTGTCTTGAGATAACCTCCCGGATTTCCACGGAGATCGAGAACCAGATTTTTCATTCCCAGTTCTTTAAGCTTCATGAAGCCTTCCAGATATTCTTCATAAGTATGCTCACCAAAATGGCTTACTTTTATATATCCCGTTTGCGGATTTAACATATATGAAACATCTACACTGTAAATTGGAATTTTCCCACGTGTTATCATATAATCTGTGAGTTGTCCGTATCTGGAAATTGTGACTTTTACTTTCGTACCACCCGGGCCACGCAATGCTTGCATTACCTGAGTACTAGAAATGTGAATATTGGCAACATTTTTTCCATTCACTTTTATTATTCTGTCTCCTGCCTGAATACCTAAAGCATCCGAAGGCCCACCGGAAATAGCAGTTACAACCATAATCGTATCGTTCTGTAAATGAAATTCGATGCCGATTCCATCAAAATTCCCTTCCAATGGTTCATTAGATGCCTGCAATTCATCAGCAGGAATATAAGCCGAATGAGGGTCAAGCTGATGAAGCATGTCTTCAATCGTACTTTCAACAAGCTTTTTTTGATTTACGGTATCGACATATTCCATATTGATGTAATTAATTACATCATTGATTTTATTGAATTGACCGGTTCGAAATGAAAAAAGTGAATTGGCATGACGGTATGGCTCATTCATTCGCATACCAATGTAAATACCAAGTGCAACAAGAACCGCAAACAATAACGGCAACCAGATTTTAAGTTTATTCACAATTCTATAATTTAGGAGAGAAAATTTAATCCTTTTCTTTAACTGTTTTTATCTGAAAATGTTTTATTGTATGTGTTTAATGAAGCGTTAAAAAATAGTATGCAAAAATACTATAGAAAGTTGGAACATGTAATGAAGAAAGAAAAGGTAATCGGCTCAGGAAAATTATTACATATTGAAAACTAACTGTTAACCAACTCTTCAGGCGAAACATACTGACTTACATCTACGCCAAAACTTATTAAAAAATCAACGCCTTCGTCCGATGGCAATCCTTTGTATTTAGCATAAGACTCAAGAAAAATAACCTTTTTAATTCCCATTGAATAAATAATCCGTGCACAAGCCAGACAAGGAGATAATGTAACATAAAGTGTACAACCATCAATAGGAACTCCATTTTTGGATGCATAAAGAATGGCATTCTGTTCGGCATGAAGCGCCAGTGAGCAGCTGCCTTTACTGTCGCGCGGACAGCCGGTTTCCGGCCATTTTTCGTCACAATTGTGTGTACCGGCCGGTGGGCCATTATAACCTATAGAAATAATTCGGGTGTCTTTTGTTAATACTGAACCTACTTTAATCTTTACGCAATGAGATTTACGGGCTAGATTTTGAGCCAGCTCCATATAAATTTCATCAAAACCTGGAAGATGCATCATATTTCGCAAATGTACGGATTCCATGTATGACCAAATGAGGGTAAAACAGCTTTTTAAAGTTCAAATTTAAGGGTTTCTGACATTAAAAGAATTGATTTCTCCGGATCTTTAAAAAATATGCCTGCTTTACCATGTATTCGTTTCCTTTTCCTTTGATTTTAGTCAATCCTTTCTATTTTTGCACAAACATCTTCTTATGAAAAAATATTTTACACAAATCTGCCTGCTGGCATTTGTATTAAGTCAGTCTTGCAGCAATAATAAACCTGAAAAAACCACAGACGAATTTACAGATACCGTTGGTACCTTAAAAGATTCTGCCGCACTGAAAGCAGAAGAGATGCTTGATTTCAAATTCTTTTATACACTGGCAAATCTTCCATCTCCTATGGATATGATAAATGCCATCTATCAGAATAAAGTTCCTTTTAGTAAAGATCTTTTAAACCCACCTGATAATTCTTCAAACTATTCTTCCGGTTTTAAAAAAGCAGTGAACTATGGTATTTATGGAATTGATATGGCCTACGCAGCTTTTTACGGACAAAATCAGGATCTTCTTGATTATTATTCTACTTCAAAAAAAATGGCCGAGAAACTGAATGTTCAAGAGACCTTTGATTTATTTACATCCAGTTTCATGGACAATGAACAAAACAAAGATTCACTGGTAAAAATTATTGATCGTGCTTATGCGGAAACTGATAATTACCTCCGCTCTAACCGTCGGGTAGAAGTTGCTTCGCATGTACTTGCCGGAAGTATTATGGAGGCACTTTATCTCAGTGTTGAATTAATGAAGAATGACGATCGTACCAGTGCCAATGCAAACTTATTTGATAAAATTTATAATGAGAAACTCTATTTGGAAAATCTTATAAGTCTTTTTTCAGACTTATCTAAATATCCAAGTTCTGCGAATTTACTTGTGCAATTAAAGGGTATCAAAAAAGTATTTGATGAAATAAAATCATCAGAAGATCTTAACAAAGCAAATATGGTTCTCTTAAGTAAAGCCATTGTTCCTGTTAGAAATGATCTTGTAAAATAGGCTTTATAAAAAAATTATTTCACGTGCGAGTTAACGTTCAGCGTTAAACGCCAAACGTTAAACGTCAGAGATGAGCGAACGCATTCTGCAGGCATTAATGCAACTTTTTGCTATAGGTGCTGCGTTGGAACGCCTAACAATTCAGAGCCGAGAAACCGTTGAAGCTTTTCTTCGGCAACAAGTCAGCCTTCATCGTGTTCAGGAATATCTGACGTTGTATGATGACTTTGTCTCCCGTCTCGAAGGCGGCGATGATGCAACACGTGCACGAAAAAAAATTGCCGGAAGTTCTGTCAGAATGTTACGCATCTGTACAGAAATAAACAAAGAATTAAATACCCGCCAAAAATATATTGTCTTTTTGCGCCTTGCAGAATTCATGCAATCTTCGCTATCAAAAATTACAAATGAAGAAAAAGAATTTTTAGAAGCTGTTGCCTCTGTATTTACTATTGAAGCTGAAGAATATTTACTCTGCCTTGCTCTTACTTCTCAAAATTTTTCTTTAGATGATTATAATTCTACTTTAATTTTAATCGTCAGCGCTGAAACTAAACCAGAATTAAAAAATGCCCAACATCTTTTACATCCCGATCTCGATGGATTGATGGTTTTTTTACATCTTAAACGTGCACAGGTAATTTTTCTTAGATATTCCGGACAAGAACGCTTAACTGTAAATGGCCAGCCGAACGATTCTTCTAAAATCACAGTATTATCTCAAGGTGCGGTTATTAGATCTCCCCGCATTCCTCCGTTGTATTATACAAATATTTTACGTGCATATCATTCAACCGATAGCAATGAAGAATTTCGTTTCAGCGTAAATAAATTGGAATTTGTTTTCTCGAATGGGAAAAAAGGATTGCATGAACTTACTTTTAATATTGATTCCGGAACTCTTGCCGGAATTATGGGAAGCAGTGGAGCAGGTAAATCTACATTACTGAATATTTTAAATGGAAGCTGTAAACCTTCATCCGGAAATGTACTTGTAAATAAACTCGATTTATATGAAACACCCGGACTACAAGAAGGATTGGTTGGAAACATTCCTCAGGATGATTTACTTATTGAAGAACTTACCGTTTTCCAAAACTTATACTACAACACAAAATTATGTTATGGGAATCTGGATGAAATTGAAATCAAGCGAAAGGTTGATAATGTTCTCGATGCTTTAGGACTTAATGAAATAAAAGATCTGAGAGTTGGTAGTGTATTAAATAAAACGATAAGCGGTGGGCAAAGAAAGCGGCTTAATATCGGACTTGAACTTGTTCGCGAACCTTCCATTTTATTTGTTGATGAGCCAACGTCGGGATTATCATCACGCGATGCTGAAAATGTAATGGACTTGTTAAAGCAGCTTGCTTTAAGCGGGAAACTGGTATTCGTTGTTATACACCAGCCTTCTTCAGATATTTTCAGGTTATTTGATCAATTGTTAATGTTGGATACCGGTGGATTTCCCGTCTATTTCGGAAATCCTTCTGATGCAATGATGTATTTTAAAAAACAGGTTCATCTTACCGATTCAGAACAAAGCGAATGTCCTGTTTGTGGAAACATAAACCCTGAACAACTTTTTAATATTATCGAATTACATGAAGTAGACGAATTCGGAAATAATACCATTGCCCGGCGAATTACACCAAAGGAATGGAATCAACTTTACAGAAATTCTCTGCCAAAAATTGATGCTGAAAAAAAATTCCACTTTATTGCTCCAAATATTAAAAAAGCATCTTCATTTAGCCAGTGGAAAATTTTCTTTACCCGTGACTTTATTGCCAGGCTGAGTAACAGGCAGTATATGCTTATAAATCTTTTGGAAGCTCCTTTGCTAGCTTTTATTCTTGGCTTCATCCTTAGATATTCCGTTGGCGAAAATTATAAATTGATAAGTAATCCGAATCTTCCTGCATATCTATTTATTGGAGTTATTGTTGCTTTATTTTTAGGCTTATCAGTAAGTGCCGAAGAAATTATCCGTGACAGAAAAATTCAGCAAAGAGAAAAATTTTTACATCTTAGTCGTACCAGTTATTTAGTAAGCAAAGTTTGTCTTCTTTTTCTGATTTCTGCAATTCAATCTGCATCATTTGTAATTATAGGGAATTTGATGATGGGAATTCACGATATGAATTTTTCTTATTGGATGATTTTATTCACTACCAGTTGTTTTGCAAACCTGTTAGGTTTGAATATATCAGCAGCTCTTGATTCGGCTGTTACGGTTTATATTTTGATTCCTTTTCTGCTTATCCCACAAATTCTTCTAAGTGGTGTTATCGTGCGATTTGAAAAGCT
>JANLOW010000180.1:0-1901 GCA_031366785.1 Bacteroidota bacterium
TTGTGATAAGGCGGTTAACCTCGCAGAAGCTATCGAACAAATTGATAAATCAGATTATGATTGCATCGTTCTTGATATCGGTTTGCCGGATGGCAGTGGTCTCAAGGTAATCAATGAGATGCAACAAAAAGAAAACCAAACAGCCATAGTTATTGTTTCAGCTAAAAATTCTCTCGATGACCGTTTGATTGGTTTAAATTTTGGAGCCGACGATTACATCACCAAACCGTTTTATATGCCTGAGCTTGTGGCAAGAATAAAGTCAGTTGTTCGTCGCAGGTCTTTTCAGGAGAAGAATGAAATTGCTTTTAATGAACTGCGCGTGATCCCCGATGAAATGCAGATGTATGTAAACGATAAAATGGTAAGCCTTACGAAAAAAGAACACGAGCTTCTATTATATCTTATCAGCAACCAGAATAAAGTATTGACAAAAGAATCCATTGCAGAACATCTTTGGGGTGATCATGCAGACATCGCCGACTCATTTGATTTTATTTATAGCCACATTAAAAATCTAAGAAAGAAAATTATCGACAATGGCGGCAACGATTATTTAAAGTCGGTCTACGGCGTAGGCTACAAATTTGTTGCCGAATGAAGCTTCTCAATATTACGAACCGTTACTATATTATAATTGCCCTAGTATTACTCCTGGTAAGCAGTGCATTTTTGGCATATCGTGTAGTTTATATTGTAGATAACGAAACTTCCGAGCACATGCTTTATGAAAAAATGGAAATCGAAAAGCAAATTGCTCTTCAAAAAGATATTCAGGACATACATTTTATCATTGGTGATCGACTGGAAATAGAACCGATTCCTAAATTTTCCACTTTTCAGGTTAATATTAAGGATACCAGTATTTATGATTTGTATGAAAATAAAAAAGTTCCGTTTCGTGTACTTTCGTATCAACAACTCGTAAAAGGAAAAAGCTATAATGTAAAAATTGCAAGGCGATTAACCGAAAACGAACAACTTGTTAATGGTATATTTATAACCCTCCTACTTGTTGCCGTTGATATTATTATTTGTTTCTATTTTCTTAACAGATGGTTTTCAAGCAGAGTATGGAATCCGTTTTACAGGGCACTTAACATTTTAAAGAATTTTGATTTAACGAAAGGAGGAGTAGCTCATTTTCAAAAAAGTAAGGTGGATGAATTTAACACACTTAATTCGGAACTCTCCAGACTTACAAATAAAGTTGCACGTGATTATAAAAATCTGCGGGAATTTACCGAAAATATGTCGCATGAAACGCAAACACCACTCGCAATTATTCGTTCCAAACTCGAACTATTGCTTCAAAAAGCAAATGATGAAGAACAGGTACAACAGATATTGAGTACGCTTGATTCTGTGAACAGACTCTCTAAAATGAATAAAGGCTTGATTTTATTAACGAGAATTGAAAACGATCAATACGCCGGCCGGCAATTGCTGCCCATAGGTACAATGTTGAGAAAACACATTGAAGATCTTGAGTTGTTTATTTCATCACGCAGTATTGTTGTTCACACACAAATTGACGACAGCGTTAATATTAAAATGAATCCACACCTGGCTGGAATATTATTCACCAATCTTTTATCTAATGCCATTAAATACAATATTAATGGCGGTGATCTTTTTATTACTTTAACTGAAGAAGGATTAACGATTGCCAATAGCGGCGACCCTCTTACCATTCCCGGAAAAGAGGTTTTTGAACGATTCCGTAAAGGAGATTCGCCGGATTCCATTGGTTTGGGGCTGGCTATTGTAAAGAAAATTATTGATCATGACGAATTTTTTATTGATTACGATTACATAAACAGTCTTCATACTTTTACTATTCATTTTCAAAAAACAATCGTTCCGGAAGAAGAAGTTGGGGTATAAATATTCTTTCATCT
>JANLOW010000191.1:0-1717 GCA_031366785.1 Bacteroidota bacterium
AGCAACAATAAAAAAATAATGGGTAAATTCACTAACCGCCCGCATTCAAATATCTTAGGTATTATAACACTTATTTTAATGACAACAGCTGCAATTGCTTTAATTTATTTTCAATTTTAACAGTACTAAATAAAAAATAAATTAAAAGAGCCGCAGGTAATTGTTGGGGTAATTCTTTTCGGGACATCTCTTTATTTGTCATTGAGAAAAACATGAATGATAATTAGCAACAATTAAAAACCTGATAGCAAAAGAAATGAAAAATGACAGCAAATTTTCAAATCTGAGGAATCATATTGCAGAAACAGATATTTTCAGTGATGATGATTTTGAAAAACTCATTTCATATTTTACTGTCGTTAATTTAAAGAAGAAAGAATATTTTACTGTGCAAGGGGAATTATGCCGTTACCTTGCATTTGTAAATTCGGGGTGCCTCCGTGCTTTTCATACTGATAATAAAGGAAATGAGTTTGCCATGTATTTTGCTTTTCTCAATTGGTGGACAGGAGACAAGACAAGTTTTTATTCCGGCAGTCCATCGCGATTCAGTGTTCAGGCATTGGAAGACACAGAAATTTTGCAAGCCAATAAAGAGAAATGGGAAGAAGCATTAGATCAAATTCCCGCATTTGAAAAATGGTATCGTGTGAAAGCCAGAAAATCATACGAGGCTGCACAGCAAAAGCTCATTGATACGCAAACAGAGTCAGCGGAAGAAAAATATTTGAAATTGGTCAAAACAGCTCCGGAAATCGTTCAACGTATTCCTCAACATTACATTGCCTCCTATCTTGGCATAAAGCCACAATCATTAAGCCGCATCCGAAAAAATATTTTTAAGAAAAAGTAATTAGTTAACATAGGTGAATGGATTTGGGCAATCGGTTCATGTAGTTTTGCATTGTTAAATCAAATGTTTTACAATTAAAAAAATCAAACAATGGAAACTACAAATCAAAAAGCTACTGTGGTAACTGCCGGACAAGGCAAAAAATTTAATGTGCTTGGGCATTCCGTCACCTCTATTCTTGCAAAGCAAAATACGGACGGTAATTATTATGTGTTTGAAGTCATTACCCCACCGGGGTTAGGAATTCCGCCACATGTACATGACAGGGAAGACGAACTCATTTATGTATTGGAAGGCGAATTTGGAATTATGCTCGGTGATAAACAATTCACGGCAAAAACAGGTGATGAAATTTTCTTCCCAAGACATATCCCGCATGCCTTTCAAAACATCGGCAGCAAAGCCGGAAAAACAATATGGACCGTTGTTCCCGGAGGAAATTTTGAAGAATTTTTTGAAAAGTTAGGTGCATTGCCTGCCGGAGAACCCGACTTGAAAAAAGTAGCAGAAATATTTGCAAAATATGGTATGCAAATTTTAGTCGAAGCCAAAAATTAAAAACAGAGTAAATTCAGAAATGACAATTACATTTCTGAATTTATTTTATAAAATAGAATCATTAGCTCCGTGCAATAAATTTAAAATTTTATTTCCAATATATTCCATTTTAGTTTATGTTTGCCTTGTTCTTGAAAAGAACATCTAATTAATGAGCACGCTTGTCAAAAACAGAATAGAATCCATAGACTTTTTAAAAGGCTTGGTTATGGTTATAATGGCACTTGACCATACAAGGGATTATTTTCATATTTCGGCATTTATTTATGATCCAACAGATCCCAATCAAACATCGATACCAATTTA
>JANLOW010000199.1:0-4831 GCA_031366785.1 Bacteroidota bacterium
TCATATTTTAGAATTAATACGAAATTGAATGTAACAGATTTTTGATCCCTTCTTCAGCCAAATTTTTTCATAAGTAGTTTTAATAGAAAGGATTTCATCTTCCTCATATTTGCTGTACAAATCATCACTGGAAATAAGCACTTCGCAGTTTTCTTTTTCTAAAACTTCGAGCGAATAATCATACAATGGCTTACTGTCTGTTTTCAAATTTACTACTCCCTGCTGAACCATAAATTGGCGGTATAAATTTAAAAATCGAAAAGAGGTGAGTCGTTTTTTTTCTCCTGAAGTGGCTAAATGAGGATCCGGAAATGTTATCCAGATTTCATCAACTTCATCTTTACCAAAAAAAGAATGGATATTCTCAATTTGAATTCTTAGAAAACCAACATTTAATATTTTCTCTTCGAATGCCGTCTTTGCTCCTCTCCACAATCGTGCTCCCTTCCAATCAACACCTATAAAATTTTTTCCTGGAAACTTCGAAGCTAGATTTAAAGTATATTCTCCTCTGCCACATCCTAATTCAAGAACAATTGAATTACTATTTTTGAAAAAATCTTTTTTCCAATTTCCTTTTAATATATCATCCTCCGGTGGAAAAATAATTTTAGGTTGAATAAGGTTCGTAAAAGTTTCATTTTCTTTAAAACGCTTTAATTTATCTTTTCCCATAACAGCGTGTGAAATTAGTAAATTGACCAACGATTAATGGATTGCCATAAAATTTCCTGAAAATTTTTTTTCCCTATATTTGAAATAATTCGGAAAAAATAGACTAAAAATCATAAATAAATCATACTTTTATCTTTCTACAAAGCAATGTCCATGCAGGTTTTGAAAGAAAAAAAAATTTTGGTTGCTGCACTCGATTGGGGTATAGGACATGCTACGAGGTGTGTACCCATTATTCGTCGACTGCAAAATCGTGGTTATGAAGTTATTCTTGCTTCCAACGGTACTGCTAAAGATTTTTTCAAAAATTATTTTCCTGAATTATTAATTATCGACAAACCGGCGTATAATATTTCTTATCCTAAAAATGATTCAATGGTAACTGCAATAGTCCGGCAGCTTCCATCAATTATTAAAACAATAATAAAAGAACATTGGTGGCTTAAAAAAATAATCAGCGAATACAAAATCAACGAAGTTATTTCTGACAATTGCTATGGGCTATGGAATAAGAAAATTCATTCTATTTTTATTACTCATCAGTTAATGGTAAAATGTCCGGAAAAGATAAAATTTTTAGAACCTGTTATCAGTAGAATAATTTCATTTTTCATCCGTAGATATGATGAATGTTATATTCCTGATATTGCAGGATGTATTAATTACTCCGGCGACCTGTCGCATAGAAAAAAAATACCGGCCAATACAAAATACATCGGCCCTCTTAGCCGATTCAGTGAAAATAAAAGTGATCTGGAAACAGAACCCTTTGATGTAGTCGTCTTATTAAGCGGCCCGGAACCACAACGGACTATATTTGAAAACAAATGTTTTAAACTTCTCAAAGGGCAAAATAAAAAATGTTGTTTCATTCGCGGCTTGCCCGGAAATTCTGAAAGAAAAATAAATTCAGAAGAAATCACATGGCACAATCACCTTCCTGATGATGAATTAAAATCTGTTTTACGTAATGCAAAAAAAATTGTCTGCCGGCCGGGTTATTCTACAATAATGGATCTTGCAGAATTAAAAGTAAAAGCATTGCTTATTCCCACACCCGGACAAACAGAACAGGAATACCTTGCCACTCATAATAAAGAAAACGAACAATTTGAAATTATCAGTCAGAAAAAAATTAATCTAAAAGATCTGATCAGAGAAGTGAACCGCCCTGCCGTCAGAATGATGGTTCCGTTTTATTGAATATTTAAAAAGATAGCCGCCGTCGAAACAATATTACTTTTGTGTAAAGAGCGGTCATAAATAAAAACATCAAATCGGAAAGTATCTTGAACTGCCAGCGATGATAAAAAAATATCGCAGGAGATATCTCCCTTTAATGATTTATTTTTTACTGTCGGTGTCAAATATGGAAGCCTTCCTCCAAATCCTGTTATGGATGGACGTTCAACCCATGTTCCATTAATAAGCTGAAAAAGTTTTGCTTGATAATTTCTGTAATACATACTTGTCGGATCATCAAAGATTGCATCATTTTGTCCAATGTCTTTATAACCAACATCACCATCACCATCGGTAAAACTTAAATTAATAGTAATATTTTCATCAAAACCTTGAGCATTTTGACTTGAGTAAATATCTTTAAAAGTAATTATAGGTTCAATTGGAAACTCATCCGGCTTCTTGCATGATGAAGCAGCGAGAGCAATGAATATTGATAAATAAAAATATTTGAATTTCATGAATGATTTTGAAAGTATAAATTTACGAAATTATTCCGGTTCAAATCAAACAAAAATTATATGGCATTAATTCTACCTATCAAAAATATTACACCCCAAATTGGCGCCTCCTGTTTTCTGGCCGATAATGCAACAATTATTGGTGATGTCGAAATCGGTGATCAATGCAGCATTTGGTTTAATGCAGTAATTAGAGGCGATGTTAACAGCATTCGTATCGGTAATCAGGTGAATATACAGGATGGAGCCATAATACATTGCACGTATCAAAAAGCAAAAACAGTAATCGGTAATCGTTGCAACATCGGGCATAATGCAATCATTCATGGCTGCCTTTTGCAAGATAATATCCTGATTGGAATGGGTGCTATCATTATGGATAATGCTATTATAGAATCATTCAGCATCGTAGGTGCAGGTTCTGTTGTCCTTGAAAATACTATAGTAGAAACGGGATTTATTTACGCAGGATCACCCGCCAAAAAAATAAAAGCCATATCCCCCGAACAAAGAAAACTTTTAGAAGAACTCCCGGATAGGTATATAATGTATAGCCAGTGGTATAATCCAGATTGATCCCAATAGTAATTGAATAATCAGTAATTTTTTTTAGCTCTCTTTTCTCTGCGCACTCCGCGCCCTCTGCGTTAAAAAATCCGACCTTAAATTCACCACAAGCTTTGAAGTTAAGTCAGAAACAATTTCATTTATCACCTTATTTAACTAAAATGGTATGACAGTGTTTTAAAGCAACGAATGCGAAGTTTCGCTAAGGAACGCTACGAAACTCTAAATAAAAAGTACAAAAATAGTCTATCGCTTATTCTAAATAAATTGGTGTCAAATTATTTCCAAAAATCCACTTTCTCCAAATGAATCCTATTCTTAAAAAAGTATCTGGTACTTTCTTCAAAAGATTTTGTAAAATCAGAAACGTAAAAATGATGCTTAGCCTTTTTATTTTTACTTAAAATATTTTTTTCTTTTAAAACAGCTTTTACCTTTTCTGCAACTACTCCGGCGGTATCGATGATTTCAATTTTTTTCTTGTAAAACTCTTCCACTTCAGCCCGAATCAATGGATAATGGGTACAAGCAAGTATCAATGAATCAATTTTAGCGAGTTTACGACTGGACAAATAAGAACCAATAATGGAACGACTAATCCGATTATTAAAAAAACCTTCTTCAATCATCGGCGCAAGCAATGGAGTAGCTAGTGAGGAAACTTCTATAGATTTATTTTTTGATTTTATCCTCTTTGGATAAATATCACTTTTAATCGTACCCTTTGTACCTATGACACCAACCTTTTTAGCGTTTTTATTATTTACAATGCAATCAACAACAGGATCAATAACATTAATTACAGGAACTCTTCCATTTACAAAATCTTTCACTGCTTCATAAGCTAAAGCAGAGGCAGTATTGCAGGCAATCACAATCATCTTGCAATTTTTATCTAATAGAAACTGCGCAATCCTGATTCCATAATATTTAATGGAATCAGGAGATTTATCACCGTAAGGAAGATGTGCTGTATCACCAAAATAAATCAATGATTCGCCCGGCATAACTTTTTGAATGGCATTTGCCACCGTAAGTCCGCCAATGCCCGAATCGAAAATTCCTATTGGACTCGTTGATTTAATTTTTGATGATTTCTTTGTTGCCATAAGCAGCGAATGTAATACTCATTTACGAAGATTAAAAGTCACACTCTTCAATTTTCAATTTTCAATTTTCAATCTTTGTTACCTTTGCACCCGAAATAGAACTGTATGATTTCCCTTAATACTATCGAAGAAGCCATCGAAGACCTTAAAAATGGAAAGGTCATAATTGTTGTTGACGATGCTAATCGCGAAAACGAAGGCGACTTTATCACAACGGCCGAAAAATCCTCTCCTGAAATAGTAAATTTCATGGCCACTCATGGCCGGGGATTAATATGTGTTGCACTTACAGAAGAGCGATGTAATGAATTACAACTTCCGTTGATGGTAAAACAGAATACATCTTCTCATGAAACTCAGTTTACTGTTTCCGTTGATCTGATCGGTCACGGCACCACTACCGGAATCTCAGCTTCGGATCGTTCAAAAACTATTCGTGCTCTTATTGACCCGTCTATAAAACCGGAAGATCTCGGAAGACCCGGTCATATTTTTCCCCTTCGTGCCAAGAAGGGCGGTGTTCTCAGGAGAACCGGTCACACAGAAGCAACTGTCGATCTCGCTCGTTTGGCCGGAGCTTATCCTGCAGGTACACTAGTTGAAATCATGAACGAAGATGGTACTATGGCCCGATTACCTAACCTGATGAAAATTGCAAAGAACTTAAACCTCTCAATTATTTCTATTGAAGACCTGATTGCATACCGCCTCCAAAAAGAAAGTCTTATCGAAAGGGAAGTGGATGTTAAACTTCCGACCATTTATGGCGACTTTCAA
>JANLOW010000204.1:0-2520 GCA_031366785.1 Bacteroidota bacterium
GGCTTTTAATCCACACGATGGCCGAAATTTTCAACCGAATTCCAAATGTAAATTTACATTCAAGCAAATTCAACTTTTGAAAATTGTCATGTGTAAGATGATAGGGGAATGTTTACCCTGCTCGGTGATCTTTAGCGTCAACACCTCCGCACGCTCCTTAAGCAAGCCGTAGCGAGATTCCGCCTGCCACAAAGTAAGCACTTTCTTTTAAGATATAAATTTCTATTGCAAACAATCTAGATTAATCATCGATACTTTTTATTTTCTCCTCTTGGAATTTTTACATCGAATAAATCAAAAATAACGACTGCACTAAAGCCAGTATCAACGTGATTCTAGATTTTAAGAACATGGAAGAAATGGAAGATCGAAGTCACGTTCCAGACAACCAATACAAGAAGGATAATTAAATGATTGCGTTTCCTATATAAATGTTTTCTATATTCGTTTGAAGAATGAAAAATAGTACGAAAGAAAAGACGGTGTCACTAACACCCGGCGGAATTTCGCTATGCCATGAGTACGGAGAGTGCGGAAGTATTGACGCTAAAAATTCTGCCGAGCGGGATAAACGGCAGTGCTAATTTTAAACTAATGAAAACAAAATTTCTGATTACTCTTACCTTGCTCTCGGTTTTTGCGCATTCATTTGCTCAGACACCCTCTTGGATATTTGCTAAAAGCACAGGCGGCATAAGCAATGATTATAGTAACGCCACCTGTACAGATGCAGATGGGAATGTTTATATAACAGGTACTTTTCAGAGTTCAACAATTACTTTCGGAACTTATACTTTGTACAATTCTGCCACAGGAAGCCTAGATATTTTTGTAGTTAAATATGATGCAAACGGAAATGTCCTTTGGGCAGTTAGCGCAGGTGGGACAACTAATGATTACGCTTACGGTATTTGTACAGATGCAAATGACAATGTTTGTATAACTGGATATTTCAATAGCCCTTCAATTACCTTCGGAGCAATCACTTTATCCAACACGTATTGTGCTGATGTTTTTGTAACAAAATTTGATTCCTCGGGTAATGTGCTTTGGGCTAAAAGTGCTCATGGAACAAGTTGTGATTATGCTTACGGCATTTGTTCTGATGCGAACAACAATATTTATATTACGGGAAATTTTGACTCTCCAATCATATTTGGTAATGATACAGTGAGTAATATAGATCGTAGGGATATTTTTATAGTAAAGTATGATGCAGGAGGGAATGTAATTTGGGCGAAGGGAGAAGGTGGAATGCAATCAGATGGTGGTCTAAGTATTTCCTCCGATATAAACGCAAATATTTATGTAACCGGTTATTTTCAAAGCTTGGCTTTTTTCGGAAATGATACTTTAATTGGCCCCGGAAGCACCGATATATTCATCGCTAAATACAATTCTAACGGCATTCAACTCTGGGCAAAAAATCCGATTGTGCCGGCTCTTAATAATATTTCTGCTGGCACAGGGGTTGCTGTTGAAGCAGGAGGCAATGTTTACATAACAGGATATTTTCAAAGCTCGGTTGCTTTTGGAAACGATACTTTAGCAAATGCAGGCAGCTATGGTATTTTTTTAGCAAAATATGATAGTGTTGGTAATGCCTTGTGGGGAAAAAGTCCCGGAGGAACAAATAATGACTTTGGTCAGGCGATTTGTACTGATCTTAATGGAAATGTTTTTATAACGGGTTATTTTACGAGTTCTTTTCTCAACTTTGGGGGTAATCCTGTTTTTAACGCTAACATCGGCTACGATGATATTTTTGTTGCCAGTTATGACGCAAACGGAAATGCGCTTTGGGCAAAAAGTGTTGGTGACCAGGATAATGATTATGGTACGTCTATCTGTAGTACAGGCAACAGTGTGTATGTAACGGGTTACTTTGGTAGCTATTCACTTGATTTCGGGGGCGGAATAATTACAAACGCTGGAAGCAATGATGTTTTCTTAGCGAAATTAGGTACTTCTACAGGCATAGAGGAAAATAACTCATCAGTATGGGAAATTTTTCCAAATCCAATATCCAACCATTTTTATATTGCGCTCTCAACACAAATTATCAATGGAAAAATTGAAATTTTCTCACAGTTAGGTGAGCAAGTTTTTTCTGTACCAATAAAAAATGAAAGCGAAATGGAAATTAATCTTAAAGACATTGCTGACGGAGTTTATTTTTTGAAAGTATTTGATGGTGAAAAGAATTACTGCAAGAAAATAATTGTTAAGCATGATTGATACAAAAAAGTTTCATAGCAAGAGAAGCACATTCGATATTTGAGTAGTTAGGTTGCCCGGCCATAAAGTAATCACCTTCTTTTAAGATATAAATTTCTATTGAAAACTATGCAAATTGATCACCGATATTTTCACCGGACCAATCTGTTTGCAATATTCTTGTGAATAATTATTTTAAAATAAATCGCTACTAAAATTGAACAAGTCCATTTCATTTCTCCTCTTGGAATTTTTACATCGAATAAATCAAAAATAACGACTGCACTAAAGCCAGTATCAACT
>JANLOW010000012.1:0-6729 GCA_031366785.1 Bacteroidota bacterium
TTTTTTTACCATCAACACCATGACAAAAAACACAATTTTGATAATAAACAATTGCTCCTTCGGCCAATGGCGAATTATTAGCGGTTTCCAGTTTAACGGTTTTCGGAATAAAGGGTTTGTTTTTACTCATTTCTGCAAGACCGTAAGCACCAATAATTAGAACCATTGCAATTAATGCTAAGCCGTATTTATTTTTCTTAAAGCCTATGATTGCAAGTGGTATTGAAACAAAAACAAAAATAAGTTTTATAATATGAAAAGTCTTTATTCCATCGAGTATTACGAAAAGCCAAATTCCTGTTATAAGGAAAGTAATGCTTATTATCATCTCTGGTACTTTAGTAAAATGAGAATATTTTGTCAGCATTGATTTGCTCGTAAATAATAAAACTGTTTTTACTACATAAGTGAGTAAAAAGAGCATAACTGAAATAATGTGAATACGGGCGAGTATATTTGAATCCATGAGGCAAATGTAAAAGAAATAGTCAATTTTAAAGATATTTTTGTAACTAACTTTTTATAGCGATTTAGTTGAAATTCTTTACATTCGTATCGATCAATCAACTATATGAAAAAACTATATATTATCCTTGGTATTACAATTGTTTTATTTGGCAAAAGTCTTGCTCAACAAACTTTTCCAATAAACGGAACGACAGATCCTAAACATATTACATACGCTTTTATTAATGCTAATATTTTTATTGATTTTAAGACGAGTATTTTATCAGCTACAATGATTGTGCGTGATGGAATAATCGCCGACATAGGTGAAAAAATAGTTATTCCAACGGATGCAATTATATATAATCTAAAAGGAAAAAATATTTACCCTTCTTTGATTGATATTTATTCAGATTATGGTTTATCAGAAGTTAAAAAACCATCTCCCACTGAAGGTCCGCAATTTTTATCTGCCACTAAAGGAGCGTATAGTTGGAATCAATCCGTACGTGCCGAATATGATGCCTATAAAAATTTCAATGCAGATCCTAAAAAAGCGGAAGAGCTTAGAAAACTTGGGTTTGGCACCGTAATGAGTATTTTTCGCGATGGAGTTGTTCGGGGAACTTCTGTTTTATCTTTTCTTGGAAACGGAAAAGAAAATGATCTGATATTAAAAGATAAAGCGGCAGCAAATTTTTCGTTTAACCCCGGATCTTCAACTCAAGATTACCCTTCTTCTTTGATGGGATCTATAGCTTTAATAAGACAAACTTATTACGACGCACAATGGTACAAAAATGGAGGAGATAAAAAAGAATTTAATATTACGCTTGATGCATTTAATAATTTTCAAAATCTTCCGCAGATATTTGAAGCAGAAGATAAACAGGATGAGCTTCGGATTAAAAGAATAGGAGACGAGTTTAAGCAAAATTATATTATTAAAGGAGTAGGAAACGAATTTGAAAGACTTGATGACATAAAAGCTACCGGCTGTTCTTTAATTGTTCCTGTTAATTTCCCCGAAGCTTACGAACTGAATGATCCATACGATGTAATTAATATTTCTTTACGGCAAATGAAGGTCTGGGAACTTGCTCCTTCCAATGCAGGAATGCTTGCTTCAAAGCAAATAGATTTTGCACTTACAACAGCAGATCTAAAAAATAAAAACGACTTCTGGAAAAATTTGAGAAAAGCAATTGAGAATGGATTAAGTCAGCAGGATGCCCTAAAAGCATTAACATATACACCTGCAAAACTTTTAGGTGTTTCAGACAAAGTCGGGCAACTCAATAAAGGAAGCATTGCAAATTTTATAATTACATCCAAATCTCTTTTCGACAAAGAGAATTCAATTCTTGAAAATTGGGTTAAAGGAATCCCTTTTAAAATTGTTGAAGGACAGAACAGTGATTTAAGAGGAAATTATTCTTTAAAGATTAATAATCAAAATTTAATTAGACTCAAGATTGGCGGAGATTTAATTTTCCCTGAAGGATTCGTTTATGAAGATACCGCAGCAAGCAAAGCAATTTTGAATCGTCAGGGATCTTCAATTACCATACAATATGAAATTAAGAAAAGAGAAGCCAAAGGAATTTACAGACTTAGTGGTACCATTAATGATTCTTTAAGAACGTTTAATGGAAACGTTTTATTGCCATCCGGTGATTGGGGAAAATGGACAGCTGTTTTTGATTCCGCTTATTCTATTCCTCCTGCTAAAGCTGATTCATTAAAAGATTTAAGAAAAGGAAAAGTGTATTATCCTGATATGGCTTTTGGTTGGACAGAACCGCCTGTTGCAAAATCTTTTGTCATTCGAAATACAACTGTATGGACAAATGAAAATGAAGGAATACTAAATAATTCAGATGTTTATGTTTCTGAAGGTAAAATTAAACAAATCGGAAAAAATTTGAAAGTTCCGGATGGAACTGAAAATATTGATGGAACAGGCAAACAACTTACGAGTGGAATTATCGACGAACATTCGCACATTGCGGCCTCAGGTTCTGTTAATGAAGGAACGCAATCATCGTCAGCGGAGGTTCGAATTGGAGATATAATCGACGCAGATGATATTCAGATTTACAGACAACTTTCAGGCGGAGTAACTGTTTCACATATTCTTCACGGAAGTGCAAATGCTATTGGTGGCCAGACTCAGATTATAAAACTTAGATGGGGAATGCCACCGGAAAAAATGAAATATGAAAATGCGCCGGGGTTTATAAAATTTGCTCTCGGTGAAAATGTAAAACAAAGTAATTGGG
The DNA here is from genome assembly GCA_031366785.1 of Bacteroidota bacterium. Lineage (GTDB taxonomy): Bacteria > Bacteroidota > Bacteroidia > AKYH767-A > 2013-40CM-41-45 > JADKIH01. The sequence goes on from JANLOW010000012.1 coordinate 2,730, forward strand.
GAGACAGGCAAGTAGTGCGATTCCCTCAAACTCGGATGGGTGTTGAACAAGTATATATCGATTATTTTACCCGTGCTCGTGAATATTCCAGACAATTAAAGGAATATGAATCATCTGACGAAAAAACACGCGCCGGAAAAATTCCTGTAAGACGTCAACTGGAACTTGACGCACTTAATGAAATACTAAATAAGAAAAGATTCATAACCTGTCATAGCTACGTGCAAAGTGAAATTAATATGTTAATGCATGTTGCTGATAGTTTTGGATTTAAAGTAAATACTTTCACACATATTTTAGAAGGATATAAAGTTGCAGATAAAATGAAAGCACATGAAATTTCAGGTGCATCAACATTTTCTGACTGGTGGGCATATAAGTTTGAAGTAAACGAAGCTATTCCATACAATGGAGCGATTATGCATAAAATGGGGTTAAATGTTTCATACAATTCAGACGACGCTGAACAGGCCCGGCGTTTAAATCAGGAAGCTGCTAAAGCAATTAAATACGGAAATGTAAGCGAGGAAGATGCATGGAAATTCGTAACACTCAACCCTGCAAAAATGTTGCACATTGATGACAAAGTCGGAAGCATTCTAATTGGTAAAGATGCAGATCTGGTATTATGGAATGATAATCCATTATCTATTTATGCTCATCCGCTTCAGACATATGTTGATGGTATAAAATATTTTGACATTGAAACAGATTCTATTTTAAGAAAAGAAGTAATTAAAGAAAAAGCACGACTGATGCAAAAAATGGCAGATGCAAAAAATAAAGGAGAATCGACAAGGAAACCAACAATGAATTTTCAAGAACTGAAACATTGTGATGATACTGAGAAGGTGTTTATGAAATAGTATCAGGTATCAAATATTGTTTATTGTGAATTAATTTTGTAAACAGCAAATAGAAACTATTAAATTAGAAATATGAAAAAAATATTTATTGCAATAGGAATTATTTTTTCTTTTAAATCATTTGCGCAGAATCCGGCGCCGGCATTACCTCAGAAAGAGGCTATTCTTATTATCAACGGAACTGCACATATCGGTAATGGACAAGTTATCCAGAATTCTGCCATTGGATTTAAAGAGGGTAAACTTATTCTTGTTGCTGATGCGACCAGAATAAAATTAGATAAAAGTGAATACAAACTTATTATAGATGCGGCAGGGAAACATGTTTATCCCGGATTTATAAATTGTAATTCGAATATAGGTTTGACGGAGATTGACGCCGTACGATCAACCCGCGACTTCAATGAAACCGGTGAATTTAACCCCAATGTGAGAAGCATTATTGCATACAATACAGATTCCAAAATTCCTGCTACTGTGCGAAGCAATGGTGTTTTACTTTCTCAGATAGTTCCTCAAGGCGGCATAGTTTCTGGACAATCTTCAGTTGTAGAACTTGATGCATGGAATTGGGAAGATGCAGCATATAAAACCGACGAAGGAATTCATCTTAACTGGCCACGGATGTATACTGTTTTTAATAATCCGAATGAAACAGAAGAGGTTCAGCGACAAAAAATTCAAAGCAATATTAATTCAGTTGAATTATTATTCAGCGAAGCAAAAGCATATAGCCTTAATAATAATCCAACTGAAAAAAATCTTAAGTATGAAGCAATGCGAGGCTTATTTAATGGAAGTAAAAAACTATATGTTCATTGTGATTATGTAAAGGAAATTGTGAGTGCTATAAATATGGCTAAGCGATTTGGTGTTAAGATGGTACTAGTTGACGGCGCGGATTCATTCAGAGTGACGGATTTATTAAAAGAAAATAATATTCCTGTAATTCTTGGGCGCACTCATTCACTTCCTCCAAGAGAAGATGATGATGTTGATTTGCCATATAAACTTCCGTATTTACTTAAAAAGGCAGGAGTAGTTTTTGCCATCGGAATTGAGAGTTCATGGCAGTCGAGGAATTTAATGTTCAATGCCGGAACGGCTTGTGCATTTGGATTAACGAAAGAAGAAGCACTAGTTTCTATTACGTCAACTCCCGCTAAAATTCTTGGCATTGATGAAAGAGTAGGAACACTGGAAGAAGGAAAAGATGCAACTTTATTTATTTCCGAAGGAGATGCATTGGATATGCGGACAAATAAAGTTACAAAAGCATTTATAAGAGGAAAAGATATTAATTTAGATAATATTCAATCGCAACTTTATCGAAAATACATGACCAAGTACGGACTTAATTAATTTTTTTTAGATATTAGATATTAGATATTAGATATTAGATATACCTGATACTTGATACCTGATACTAATAAAGGTACTGCATCATGTGCACATCAATATAATTACCAAATTTCATACCGACCTCTTTCATAATACCGATGTGGGTGTATCCTAATACTTCGTGAATGTGAATACTGCTTTTATTGCCTGCCGAAATACGTGAAAGGATGGTATGATTATTCACTCGTTTACCTTCGTGAGTAATTATTTCTAATAATTTTTTCCCGATACCTTTTCCGCGATGATCGCGATGAACATAAACAGAAACTTCAACTGTGCCATCGTATGCTTTTCTGTCGCTCCATGGACTTAATGAAGCCCAGCCTTTTATTATTCCATTTTCTTCCCCGACAATAATTGGGTGATTGTTTTTGTGATTATGAAACCATTCCAGTTGTCTTTCTAAAGAACGTTTTTCAGTATCGAAAGTGGCAGTAGTTTGTTCAACAGCCTCATTATAAATTTCCATTATGGCTGATTGATCTTTCTCAATTGCCGGACGAATTGTAACCATATTTTATTTAAAGAGTAAATCGTATAGATAAAGCGCCTTCCCAATAACCATAAACCCCGGGCAGAATATCAACAAATGGTTTTACATCCAAACTTAGGTTTACCGGAGCATTTTTAAATTTATAATCAAGTCCAATAATAAAATCACCGCCCAATGAAAGATTGGAACTTCCATCACGGAATACGTAAATTTTATTTTTATGACTTTTATAATAAAAATAATCGTAGCCATAATCGTTATTAAAGAAACCAATGTGAGCTCCTCCTCCATAGAACCAGGTCAAACCTTCTGCATTAGGAAAAGGTGTGTGTTTTTCATACAATCCGGTTACTGAAAACGAATGGCGGCCGAAACCAAGAATTCCTTCAAGAGCCGAAGTTGAACTAATAAAATGTTTTACAGTAATACCACTTGATATTCCACCCATTCGCAATCCAATACCTGTTTGGTAAGGTTGTGCAATACTTGTTAAAGAAGTAAGAAGGAATAGGATATAAATTATTTTAATTAATTTTTTGTGAAACATTTTGTTTATTTTTATTTTAATTATCAATTATTTACCGGAAAGAATATCATCAATGGTTTGTTGGGTAATTGAATGATAATTTGACCGAGAGGTTTTATAGATATCGATAGCCAGATTTTTACCTTCAGGACTTTTTACTAATTTGGAAAACAATGGCCGAACAAATTTTCTTCTTCCAACATGTGTTAAAAATTCTCTCAGCGCAGGATAGGCATCTGTGTATTTGTTTGTAATGACGCGTTCCAGCCAGGCAAATAATATTTCAGAATTTCCTGTCGAAGAAAAATGGAAAGCATTATCAAGGTCTTTCATTTTTTCCATGCTCATTGTATTAGGCAGAAGACTTAAAAACCTCAGCCATTCATTAGTTGTATAGTTTTTTGTTTGTAAAGCTGAAGCTTGTTTCCCATTTTCCCATTCTTCAACTTCTTTTTTCACGGCTTCAAATTTAGCCGATTGAATGTTGGGGCAATTTGCAGGGAGTCCGGGTTTATATATCCAGTCTTCGATTTTTATTTTATCAGCGAGGGAGCTATCATTGCCAATTAAATTAGAATAATATTCTTTAAGAAATTCTTCCGTTGTAATTGTTTGAAATGAGTGATCAGTAAAATATTTTTTCAAAAATGAATCAAATTTTTTACGACCCACTGTCTGCTCAATGAGTAAAAGGAGAAAATGTCCTTTTTCATA
>JANLOW010000224.1:0-18735 GCA_031366785.1 Bacteroidota bacterium
GTATTTTAATAAAGCCGCCGAAATGGCAAATCAGGCAAACAAAATCACTTCAAACGATGCTTATAATAAAGCTAAAGAAGCGTTTGATTTGAAATTTAAACAAGCCGAGCCATATTTAGAAAAAGCATTGGATAAAAACCCGAAACTTACAGAAGATGATATCAGCATTTACGATGGTACATTAGTTTCTTTAAAGCAATTGTATGTAAGAACAGGGGAAACAGAAAAATACCAGAAGATCAAATCGATGATTGATAAAAAAACAGTTTATTATGAAATTAAATGTATTAAATGTGATGTTACATATTCTATAAACGGCAACACAGAACAAGTTTCTGATGTTGACAGTAATTGGAAAAAATCCTTTAATGCAGGTCCAGGTGAGTTCGTTTCGATATCTGCACAAAATAAAAATTCAAGTGGAAATGTGGTTGTAAAAATTATAGTCAATGGAAAAGTTTTTAAAGAGGCAACTTCAACAGGTGGGTCGGTTATTGCAAATGCTAATGGAACATTGCCAACAGAATAATTTTTTTTGTTAAGAAAAAATGGAAAACCTCTCCCGAAGATTCTGATTTTGCCCCTTCGCAAAAAAGAAAAGAATTTGAACGGGATGAAGGAAATAAACTTATTAAGAGACAACGTTATACTTTTATTTGTTATTTGTGCTATCGTTGTAGGTCTCGGCAAACTTTTCTATATTTTTATTACCAAATAACTTTGGGAAAAACGTTAGTATTAGAATAAGTATTGACGGGAGTCCGAAAACAAAAACCAATAAATCATTAAAGTTGCCCTTACAAAAATAAACTGCAGAAGAAAGGGCCGACATTGTACCAACAGAAAATATGCTGGCAACCTGAAATTGAAAGCTATTACTACTTATATAATCAACCATTGCATTTTTTGTTTTCATTAAAATAACAGCAAGGGTATACAGGAATAGCAAAGCAACTGTTAAACAAAAAGAAATTACTATTGGGATATATATTGGTGTGCTTATAAAAAAAGCATACTTAAATAAATAAATATCCATAAACCAAAAGGGGGCACTAAGAACAATTCCAACTGAAACATTCTTTGTTGAATTATGCATCTTATTAAAATCCTCTAAGATTGTCATGATGTTTTTTTTCTGCAATCTAATCAAACTCTGTGAGCGTGCGGTCGGGATTGCGGAGGGGGTAAATGCGACACCCGTAGGATGGGTACTTAACATAATATTAATTATAGGACAGAAGAAGCCATTTTTTAAAGTAATTAGTAGCAAATAATCATTTAGAACTAAATTAACCATTTTAGCCTATTTCTTTATTGTCTGGAGTTCACAAGCAAGAATATTCATTAAGTGTTTTTTTAGAGCAATGAAAAAGGATAAATTATAAATTCTTTCTTTTTTTGGTATTTTTTATTTGATACCAGATCTTTTGTCCGGAATTATTGACCAATTTTGATTGACCATTAACCCTTTAATAATAAGCTATTCGCCAAATAAGGTTTACCCTATGCCATCAAAACTCTACTTTTATTTTTGAAATTGACTTACAGCCATGTATTGCCAAATGCGCTTCATAAATAATAGAAAAGATGAAAACGAGCTGTTGTCATTCAAGAAAAATTTACAAAGAGAACGACTATTGGATCTGCATGAATTCATGCTGCGAAAATTATATGCATCCTGCAAAAACATATTCATTCAGGAAATGGAATAGCATTTTTTTGTTTTTCTTCTTTATTTTCATTTTCATTTTTACATTCAATGATTTCTCTTTCAATACTTCAAAAAGGAAAAAATTTAATTTAGAAAAAATCAATTCTAAATATTCCAAAATATTATCCGAAGAAAATCTCAGGAAAGAACTCGATTTAAATCATATTATTTGTCAGGAACAGGTCTTTGCTCAGATAATGATTGAATCAGGTCATCTCAATTCATACCTGACTAAAAGAACTAATAATTTATTGGGTATGCGATATCCTTATAAACGTTCAACAACCGCAATAGGAATTTTTCTTCCTACGACAAATTTAATTATAAAAGGAAAACAATCGGAATTAAAAAAATATAAGAGCCAGAATAATTATGCAGTCTACCAATCATGGGAAGATTGTATTAAAGATTATAAATATTGGCAGGATAAAAGCTTTAAGCTAACTGAACGTTACCTGGTTTTTTTGGGAAATTGCTATGCCGAAGACAGTTTATATGTGAAAAAAATTAAAAATATGGCAAAGAAAAATCAAATATTGCCAACAATATAATAATTATCCCCATTTAAGAACTCCAAAAATCCAGGAAAGTAAAAGCAGAATCCATAAAAAAGCAAAAGCCGAAGCTCCTCCGATTCCAAAATAAGTGTACCAAATACTTTTTTTATTTTTTCCTGCGTGGTTATTTTCGTGTGACATTGATCTTATTTTATTAAGCAAAGATGCTAAAACATTTTGATTTTTTCAAAAAGGTACTTTAAACAAATTTATTTTTTTCATAGGTTTTTGTTAATAATTTAAGAAAGTTGATTTTGAATGGTATTTCTCTGACAATATTTATTTTTGCGCCCAATCAATTCCCTTTTTAAGCAACCCTAATGTCATTTCTTCTCGACTTCCTTTATCGGGTTGGAAATCATATTCCCACTCAGCTAAAGGCGGAAGGCTCATTAAAATAGATTCTGTCCGGCCATTGGTTTCTAAACCGAATTTAGTGCCACGGTCATAAATAAGATTAAATTCTACATATCGGCCGCGACGTAATCTCTGCCATTTAATTTCCCTTTCACTATAACTCTTATCTTTATTTCTGTTTATTATCTCCAAATAAACAGGAAGAAAAAATTCGCTAGTATCTTTAACAAAATTAAATCTGTCTTGAATTGTAATTTCACTAGTTGCCTCTAATTGATCGAAAAAAATTCCGCCAATTCCTCTTGTTTCATTTCTGTGTTTTATAAAAAAATAATTATCCGCTTCATTTTTAAAATCAGTGTAATAATTTGAATTGTGTTTTTTACACATTGATTTTAATCCGTTGTGAAAAAATATTGCATCTTCTTCATTGATATAGTGAGGTGTCAAATCGATTCCTCCACCAAACCAGGAGATTGAATCCATTTCAAAATATCTCACATTCATATGTATTATAGGCACTGCTGGATTTAACGGATGAATTACAATAGAAACCCCTGTGGCAAAAAAAGAAGTTGATTTATTTGCAACCTTGTTTAGAAGCTGACTCCGTAAAAATTCGGGAGCCTCTCCATGGATCGCTGAAAAATTGACACCTCCCTTTTCGATTATCCTTCCATTACTTAAAATACGCGTTATGCCCCCTCCCCCACCTTGACGAACCCATTTATCTTCTTTGAAAAGACTTCCGGCCTCTGCTTTTTCAAGACCCAAACAAATTTTATCCTGCAAATTCATAAACCAATTTGCAACTTCGATTTGCATACTCATACTTTACTTTAGATTGAAATTTTTAGTAAGATCGATACTAATATCATGGGCCGGTTGAAATACATGAATATTCTCATTCTCATAAACAAGCTCTTTTGGAGAACGGACAAAAGTATATTCAGAAAAAATTCCTTTAATTGTAAAAGATTTTTCTTCATTGAACATCGTTTTACCGTTTGTTAAAAATAATTTCCCGGCAACTAGGAAAGCATCATATCCCTGATAAGAAATATCCGAAGGTTCGATGTTATATTTATCCCGAAATGATTTCCGAAAATTAAAAACTTCTTTATTACTGAATTCAATAAAACCGGAACTAAATAAATAAACATTACAATTTGCCAATATTTTTTGATCAATTGTTTCAAAATATTGCCAAGTGGGCAATCCAATTACCTTGATATTGTATTCTGGAATTTTATTATTAAACATTGACAATAATGATGAAACCATATCTTCATTTGAAGATGAAATAAAAACTACATTAATCTTGTTTTTATCGAGTGATTCAACAACAGAATTTGCTCCACTTTTGGTATAATCAATTTCTATTATTGGTTTTAAATGATTTTTAGACCATCCTGACTTGAATAATTCTGTACGCTCATTTTCTTTGGCTGAAACTGTTTTAATTGTGAGTAATACTGAATTAGGAAAATACTTTACCGAAAAATTTCCCATTTGTTCACATTGTTTACCGGAAGATGGATTTAGAGAAAAAGCATTTTTATTTTCTTTGATAATATCTATATTATTTATTCCACAGGAAAATAATTTTATTTCTCTTTCCGATGAAAATCGTGAAATGTATTTTAACATACTTCCATTTTCATTAGTTATAATAAGATTATATCTAGTATTTTTTTTGAGTTTAAACAATAATTTAATACTGTCACTTTCTGAATCAATAATAAATAAATGAACTTTTAATCCTTCAGATTTTAATAATTCCGCAGAAAATAAAATGCCTTCTATAAATTCGAGATTTTCTTTAACTTCTTTACTAAGCGGTTCATTTACATAAGTGTCAGTTGTGTCAATAGTGGTATAAATTTTAGGGAGACTGAATGATGTAACAACAGCTATGTTGTAAGTATAATTTTCCTGCTTTTCTTTCTTGAATTCCTTTTCAAGAACCAAATCTTTTTTGTTCCAACTGAAAGCGGGGATCCACAACTTCATTTTAACTTTAAGTCCTGTTTTTTCAATCTCGTGATTGAATTGCAGGATTTCTTCCTGTGGTATTTTAAATTTTTGAGAGATACCGAATAATGTTTCTCCTTTATCGACTTTATAAATAAAAAATTTCCTTGAATTTAAAAAATGCACATTTGAAGTGTCGCTTTTAGTCAGGACTTGAGCATTCAATTTATTAAATGCGAATATAAGCCCGACTATAAAAAGTAATCTCGTTAAAGCCGCTAATTTATTTTCAGAAAAACATCGACTGTCAAATAATTTCATAATAAATATTTTTTCAGGTTATTAATTTTCATTCCCATTCTATTGTTGCGGGTGGTTTTGAACTAATGTCATAAACAACTCTGTTTATTCCTTTTACATTATTGATTATTTCATTAGAAACTTTCCCAAGAAAATCATACGGCAGATGACTCCAGTCTGCAGTCATTCCATCAATAGATGTTACGGCTCTGAGGCATATTGCATTTTCATAGGTTCTTTCATCTCCCATTACCCCTACAGATTGGACTGGCAATAAAATCACTCCGGCCTGCCATACCTTATCGTATAATTTTTCATTTTTTAAAAGTGTAATAAATATATCGTCTGCTTTTTGTAATATTGATATTTTTTCAAGAGTTATTTCACCCAGTATTCTGATTGCTAGTCCAGGACCGGGAAACGGATGACGGTTAAGAATATTTTCATCGATTTTTAATTCCTTACCAACCTTCCTAACTTCGTCTTTGAAAAGTGATTTGATAGGTTCTACTATTTTCAAATGCATTTTTTCTGGCAGTCCACCTACATTGTGATGGCTTTTTATTGTGGCTGAAGAACCGTTAATGCTTATAGATTCAATTACATCCGGATAAATAGTTCCTTGAGCCAGCCATTTCACATCTTTTATTCGATGTGCTTCGGTTTCGAAAACCCGGATAAAAGTTTTTCCGATAGCTTTTCGTTTTTCTTCAGGGTCCTTTAGGCCTTTTAATGAACTATAAAATTGTTCCTTGGCATCGACTCCTGTAATATTTAATCCAAGATGTTTGTATGATTCCAAAACTGATAAAAATTCGCCTTTCCTAAGAAGACCATTATCAACGAAAATGCAATGGAGATTTTTTCCAATAGCACGATGTAATAAAAGAGCTGCAACTGAGCTGTCGACGCCACCGGATAAGCCAAGGACTACTTGTTCACCTTCAATTTGTGAACGTAAGTTTATTATTGTTTCTTCTACAAATAAGGATGGTGTCCAATCTTGTGAACAATGACAAATATCAACTATGAAATTTTTCAATAAAATTTTCCCTCCTTCGGAGTGAGTAACTTCCGGATGAAACTGAATTCCATAAGTAGGTTCATTTTTAATTTTATAAGCAGCGACTTTTACCTCAGTAGTGCTTGCTACGATATTGAAATTATCTGGAACTTTAGATATAGTGTCGCCATGCGACATCCACACCGTTGAATCTAATTGAACATTGCGAAAAAGAGCATTCCCACTTTCAATATTTTTTAAATGAGCCCTGCCGTATTCTCTAGTTACAGATGGCAACACCTGTCCTCCATTTTGAAAGGCGAGTAATTGAGCACCATAGCAAACACCTAAAACAGGAACTTTAGATCGAATTTGGGATAATTCCGGATTAGGAGCATTTTTATCATTAACCGAAAAAGGACTTCCAGATAAAATAACACCTTTAACGGATGAATTAAGTTTTGGAAACAAATGAAAGGGATGAATTTCACAATAAACATTAAGTTCTCGAATGCGTCGAGCTATTAGTTGTGTATACTGTGAACCAAAGTCAATAATTAATATAGTCTCGTGCATGTGCAAAAGTATTGGAAATTATCTACTTTTTGGCGACAAATCATACACTTTGAAAATGTAAATTTCTCATTGTTGAAATTATATATCTTTTAGAAATACATACCTTTAAATCAATAGTTTATTAACATAAAGCAGTTAAATTGAATATATAATGATGTGTTATTTGATTTTATTAATTCCTATTTTTATGGTTATAGATATTGCATTCAGTATATTTTCTTAAAATTCTTGCAAAAGCTGAATACAATTCTTTAATTACACTTCATTAACACTCCAATATAGGAACATTTCTTTACGATCAGTTTAAAAGAAATTCTACTATAGTTCTAAATAAAAAATGAAATGCTTAACAAACAATTTGTGCGCATACTTAATTTCTTCCTTGATACCATATTGCTTGTTTTCTATTTTCTATCAATACAAACAAGCTTTGCAGCAGTTCCTAAGCCGGATCATGTTGTAATATGTATTTTAGAAAATCATTCTTATCAACAAATAATTGGTTCTAATTATGCACCTTATATTAATACACTTGTCTTTCAATCGGCAAATCTTCAAGAGTATTATGCTTTGACACATCCTAGTCAGCCAAATTACCTTATGCTTTTTTCCGGGAGCAATCAGGGAGAAACGACAGATAATTTACCGGCAGGAACTCCATGGACTACAACTAATCTTGGAGGCTCATTACTTAATTCAGGAAATACTTTTAAAGCTTATTCAGAAGGACTTCCTACTCCGGGATCTACAGTGGCCGTTTCTGGGGCATATGCACGTAAACATTGTCCATGGGTAAACTGGCAAGGAAACGGAGTGAATCAGATTCCTTCTTCTTGTAATTTGTCTATGACCGAATTTCCTACAAATTTTAATTTGCTTCCTGATGTATCTTTTGTTATTCCAAATCAGAATAATGATATGCATAATGGATCAGATCCGGGTAGAATTTCTGCGGGAGATAATTGGTTGCAACAATATATTAAACCGTATGTAGATTGGGCACAGGATAACAACAGCCTTTTTATACTCACACTTGATGAAGATAATTTTACACCCACTAATCGAATTATGTGTTTGTTTATTGGGCCAATGGTACGTCAGGGTAATTATTATTTAAAAAGTTATAACCACTATGACTTTCTTCATACGATAGAAGAAATGTATAGTCTTCCTCATACTGGAAATAGTGCCAATGCTGAATCGATTGATGAGATTTGGTTAAGTACATTAGGTGTTCAAGATCTTTCAGAAACATCACTATCTGCAATTGTTTATCCAAATCCTATTAAAGAAAATTCCCGCATATTAATAACAGAAGAGACCGGAAAAAGTACAAGTGATATGCATCTTTCAATTTATGATATAGCAGGGAAACTTGTAAGTGATGAGATCATACATATTTTACCCGGTAAAAATAGTTATGCATTCAGAAAAGAGGGTTTCTCAAACGGAGTCTATACCTTTCAGATAAAAAATGAAAGAACGCTTTTATCATCTGGAAAAGTTGTTGTTGAATAAAAGTATTACTTATGATTCTTCCAGGATAATGAATTCTTTTTCTAGAGGATCAAAGTTATCTTTAAGCATATCAATAAAGTTACTTCCCCATTGTAAATAATAGGCTAGAAAAATTTCTTCTCTTTCCTGTAATTTTCCTGATGGAAAAAGTTTCTCTTTGATTTTACGGATTTGATTTACCTCAATTTCATTTTTCTTTTTTAAAGAGCGAATTATTTTATCTTCCAATGTACGCAATGATGAAGTAATTTTTAAATTCTCTGCTTCAACAGCCGCTACCAGAGTTGGATCTATTTGCGAAATAGAATTACTGAGCTTGGAAAATTCTTCAGTTATTGATGCGATTGCAATTTGAAAAGATGGTTGATCTTTAGCTTTAGAATTAATAAACGATTTAATAATTTCATCTGCAGATAAAAAAATATCTGTTTTTTTAATCGAAAGTTTATTTAATTTGTTTATCATGTTTTTATCTAAAATCATAGCAGAACATCGCAAGAATATAGAAGGCATTGGAACATGATAAAATTCGAATAATTCTTTTAATTCGAGCCAATAAGATATTTCGGAAGGTCCTCCTATAAAAACAATATTGGGTAAAATACTTTCCTGGTATAATGGACGTAATACAACATTAGGGCTAAATTTTTCAGGATGAGAAATTATTTCTCCTTTAATTGCATCTTTAGAAAAAGAAATATTTTTATTTAACACTTTAAAGGCTTCCATTTCACTTATAATTCTTTCACGGTAATTATCCCCTAAATAAAATAAATTAATATCCCTGGGTTTAGCCTGGGAATAATATTTTTTCTCAAGTTTTTCAGTTGTTTTATTTATCAGTAAAGAAGACGTTTTATTTATTACTTCATCAATTAAAATATCTTGAAACGATTTTTTTAATAGAGGATCGTTACCATCAATGATAACAAGTCCGCTTTTTCCTAAAAGTTTATTAATCCATTTTCTGGTTGCTTCGGCAAGCGTTGAGCTTTCAAGATAAGATGAGGACATTAGAGACAATAATTCATGGGCATGAGCAGAATTGCCAAAAAGAAGTTTCAGCTCATTAATAATGGTTTCTATGCCATTGAGAGGCATTTTTCCTGCAGCGCCTTTCCATGCATTATCCCATTTGAAACTTTTTCCAAAAAGATTAAAAGATGTGATTTCATTAATGTCATGATCTTCCGTAGCCATCCAAAAAACAGGAACAAAATGATTTTCAGCGAATTGTGAATTCAGTTTTTCAGCAAGATTAATAGTTGAAATTAACTTGTAAATTACATACAAAGGTCCGTTGAAGATATTTAACTGATGCCCGGTTGTTATGGTATAAGTATTCGAATTTATAAGAGAAAGAATGTTTTTATTTACTTTTTCAGGAATTTCAGTTATTCCGTAAGAGTTATATTGTTTCAGCAAAACATCTATGAGGTTCTTCCTGTTCAATCTAGGATTATTGTAAGATGCAATTCTTTCTTTTATGCCGGAAAAGCTATCCTCAAAAGGATAAAATTCTTTTAAAAAGTTATCATCATTAATGTAGTCAACTATTAATTTATCAAAATTATTCGTTTTTGAGAAAGGAATTAATATTCTGGTGAATGGAGACATAAGCTTTACGAAATCGTTAGGCAAATGTAACTAAATGAATAAATGATGAGTGCATCAAGAAAAACCTTGGAATTAATTGCATAAAAGTATATATTTGAACAGTAACTCATCAATTAAATTGACCTGAGTTAATTAATGAGTAGTGATTAACGTAAACCAAATTTTAATTTCAATAACTATAAAAGCTATTTAAGTCGTAGCTTTTGTGATAAAGTATTATCTGAATATGAAAACACAATTACCCGAAAAAATTTTATTTAAAACACTAAAACTTAAATTTATCTTATTTATTTTATTTAGTTTAAGTTTAAAATCAGCTGATGCTTTATTAAGCAGCTATGGTTTATCTGCACCCACAGCGGCATTAGATCCTATGAGTGGAGGAACGATTACAACACTAATTGCAGCTAATTTAAATAATACTGTATCGCCGGTCACTGCCATAGGATTTACTTTCAATCTAAATGGAATAGCGTATACACAATTCTCAGTAAATGATAATGGACTCATGAGACTGGGGGCGACAATAATTTCAAATGCATCAATAAATTCATTAGCGTCAAGTACAGATCTTCCGAAAATAACTCCTTACTGGGATGATTTAAAAACTGTAGCAGGTACTGTTCGATCAAAAGTTTTAGGATTATCACCAACCAGAACACTAGTAGTAGATTGGAATGTTACCATTGTTAACACAAATACAACTGCTCAATTTCAAGTTTGGCTTTTTGAAGGAACAAATAATATTCAATTTGTTTATGGTGCTGGTGCTGCAACAAATGCAGGACTTTATACTGTTGGACTGGCTACATCTACTACAGATTTTTCAAGTATTACTGTTGCTTCCACATTTGGATCTAGTACCGTAAGTACAGTAACTGCAAATAATAACAATTCAGCTTCAATAGGTGCTTCCAATTCATTCTTATATACACCTGCGCCAACATGTCCGGTTTTAACTTCACCGGCTTCTAATGCAACAAATGTTTCTAAAACACCGACATTAACATGGACCGCCGGCACTACAGGTACAACTACTTTATATGATGTATATTTTGGTACTGCTGCGAGTCCACCATTGGTTTCGGCAAATCAGGCAGGAACGACATACAGTCCGGCTACGTTGCTCAATAACACTGTTTATTTCTGGAAAATTATTGGCAAGAACGGCACCATTGCTGTTGCTTCTTCTTCAAGTTGTTCAATTATTCAATTCACTTCTGTTGCTCTTCCAACTTGTGCTGCTTCACTAGCTCCGGCACACCTTTCAACAAATAAAGCATTAAACACCACATTGAGTTGGGTCGCAGGAGCAGGCACCGTTCCAACGGGATATGATGTTTATTTTGGAACTGCAGTAAGTCCACCATTGGTTTCAACAAATCAAGCTGGAACTACCTACAATCCGGGAACATTAATTTCAAATACAAATTACTACTGGAAAATCGTACCACGGAATGGCAGCGATCTTGCGACGGGTTGTTCAATTATTCAATTCACTACTGTTCCTCTTCCAACTTGTGCTGCTTCACTAGCTCCGGCACACCTTTCAACAAATAAAGCGTTAAACACTACATTGAGTTGGGTCGCAGGAGCGGGTACCGTTCCAACGGGATATGATGTTTATTTTGGAACAGCGGTAAATCCGCCATTGGTTTCAACAAATCAAGTTGGAACTACCTACAATCCGGGAACATTAATTTCAAATACAAATTACTACTGGATAATCGTACCACGGAATGGCAGCGATCTTGCGACGGGTTGTTCAATTATTCAATTCACTACTCTTCCTCTTCCAACTTGTGCTGCTTCACTATCTCCGGTGCACCTTTCAACAAATAAAGCATTAAACACTACATTGAGTTGGGTCGCAGGAGCTGGCACCGTTCCTACGGGATATGATGTTTATTTTGGAACAGCGGTTAGTCCACCATTGGTTTCAACAAATCAAGTTGGAACTACCTACAATCCGGGAACATTAATTTCAAATACTAATTACTACTGGAAAATCGTACCAAGGAATGGCAACGATCTTGCGACGGGTTGTTCAATTATTCAATTCACAACTCTTCCTCTTCCAAATTGTGCTGCTTCACTAGCTCCGGTGCACCTTTCAACAAATAAAGCATTAAACACTACATTGAGTTGGGTCGCAGGAGCAGGCACAGTTCCAACGGGATATGATGTTTATTTCGGAACTGCAGTAAGTCCACCAATAGTTTCAACAAATCAAGTTGGAACAACATACAATCCGGGAACATTAATTTCAAATACAAATTACTACTGGATAATCGTACCACGGAATGGCAGCGATCTTGCAACGGGTTGTTCAATTATTCAATTCACTACTCTTCCTCTTCCAAATTGTGCAACGGGTTTTTCACCAGCTCATTTGGCAACAAATCGTCCTTTTCAGGATACGCTTAAATGGACAGCAGGCGCAGGCACGGTTCCAACCGGATACGATGTATATTTCGGAACGGCTGCAAATCCTCCATTAGTTGCAACAAATAATTTAACTACTTCCTACATCCCCGGGAATTTAAGTTTTAATACTACTTATTTCTGGAAAATAGTTCCCCGGAATGGCAGCGATTTTGCAACAGGTTGTTCAATTAATCAATTCACCACTATTCCCCTTCCAAATTGTGCTGCTTCACTATCTCCGGCACACCTTTCAACAAATAATGCATTAAACACGACATTGAGTTGGGTCGCAGGAGCTGGTATAGTTCCGACGGGATATGATGTTTATTTCGGAACAGCTGCAAATCCTCCATTAGTTGCAACAAATAATTTAACTACTTCTTACTCCCCCGGGACTTTAAGTTTTAATACTACTTATTTCTGGAAAATAGTTCCCCGGAATGGTAGCGATCTTGCGACGGGTTGTTCAATTATTCAATTCACTACTGTTGCTCTTCCAAATTGTGCTGCTTCACTAGCTCCGGCACACCTTTCAACAAATAAAGCATTAAACACTACATTAAGTTGGGTCGCAGGATCAGGCACCGTTCCAACGGGATATGATGTTTATTTCGGAACTGCAGTAAGTCCACCATTGGTTTCACCAAGTCAAGTTGGAACTACCTATAATCCGGGAACATTAATTTCAAATACAAATTACTACTGGAAAATCGTACCGCGGAATGGCAGTGATCTTGCGACGGGTTGTTCAATTAATCAATTCACTACTGTTCCCCTTCCAACTTGTGCTGCTTCACTATCTCCGGCACACCTTTCAACAAATAAAGCATTAAACACTATATTGAGTTGGGTCGCAGGAGCAGGTACAGTTCCATCGGGATATGATGTTTATTTCGGAACTGCAGTAAGTCCACTATTGGTTTCAACAAATCAAGTTGGAACAAGTTTTAATCCAGGAGTTTTAATATCTAATACAAACTATTATTGGAAAGTCGTACCTCGCAATGGTAATGATCTTGCAACTGGTTGTACAGTGATTCAGTTTACTACTGTTCCTCTTCCAAATTGTGCGACTTCGCTTTCACCGGCACATCTTTCAACGAATATATTATTAAATACTACATTAAATTGGGTAGCAGGATCTGGAACAGCTCCAACCAATTATGATGTTTATTTTGGAACAGCGGTAAGTCCGCCATTGGTTTCAACAAATCAGGTTGGAACAAGTTTTAATCCAGGAGTTTTAATATCGAATACAAACTATTATTGGAAAGTCGTACCTCGCAATGGTAATGATCTTGCAACTGGTTGTACTGTGATTCAGTTTACTACTGTCCCTGTTCCAAATTGTGCGAGTTCTTTTTCTCCAGTAGATCTTGCTACAAATCAAATATCAGCTACTACTTTAAGTTGGTCTGCTGGATCAGGTACGACTCCTTCTGGTTATGATGTATATTTTGGAACTGCTGCCAGTCCACCCTTAGTATCTACAAATTTTGGCGGAACTACTTATAGCCCTGGTTTTTTACTTTTAAATACAACATATTATTGGAAGATCGTACCGAGGAATGGGGCTGATTTAGCATCAGGTTGCACAACAGTAAATCGGTTTACAACACGACAAAAATTATCATTTGAAGTTGTCAGGACAACAGGTATTGCATATTCTTCAATTTCATCAACTGGTTCGTCTGTACCAGCCCCATCTTGGAGAAATGGTACATTTACAGACGACAACTTGAGTGATCCACTTCCGATAAATTTTAATTTTACTTACAATGGAGGAACCTATTCAACTTTTCTGGTAGGAGTAAATGGTTTTATAACTTTAAATTCTGCAACTGCCTCAAATGGTACGGGTGGAGCACCTTATGGATATAACAACGGTGATTTATCAGGGGGATCCCCAACATCACCATTATTAATAGCTCCATTTTATGAAGATATTACATGTCAAGGGCAACGATCCAATTTAATTGCAAATCTAAACAATAGCATTAAATACAAAACGACAGGTTCAGTCGGCAGTCGTGTATTAACAGTAGAATGGATCGCTATGGAAACCTTTACGACGTCAGGACCTAATTTAAACTTTCAGGTAAAATTATATGAAGGAACCAATGTAATCGAATTTATATATGGTCTTATGGATGGTTTTAATGGTACTTACAACTTAATTTATTCATATAGTTCTGGTATTAATGCCGCTGTTGTAAGTTCAACACCTCAGGTTGGTGAATTTATAAATCAAGACATTGCAAATACACGAAGTTTTGGAACTATTTCTTCAACACATTTAACATCTGTACCGGAATGTAATTCAAAAATCCGTTTCACTCCCGGAAATTATACGCCATATAATGTGGTGTCTTTAACACCAACAAACGACTCCATAGGTACACCTATACATTTAAATGTTAACGCTACACCATGTATTGATTTATGTGGAACAAATTATAAAAGTAATGGTGCAACTAAATCCAGAGATGCTACCAGTTGTGGTGGTGATCCAGATGATGATGTTTGGTTTGAGTTTACTGCCACCAATGCAAATACTACAATTAAAGTTGCTGGATCAGGAGGATATGATGCCGTTGTAGAATTATACAATAACTCCTTAACTATTCCTCCATTAGCTTGTGCAAATACTCCTGGAAATGGATTAGGGCTTACTGAAACTATTACATCTTCATCGCTTGTAGTTGGACAGAAATATTTTGTACGGGTATTTCATAATTCCTTTAGCTATGGTTTACCGGGTAGTGGAGATTTTTCAATTTGTGTAAGTGGAGTTCCCACGCCTCCTACCAATGATAATTGTTCAAATAGTATAACACTGCCAATTTCTGCAGTACTTACTATTGGTTCTAACACCTATGCAGCCACAGCCTCACCGGGAATTCCAAGCTGTGGTTTACTTAATGGCGAAAATCCAGACGATGATGTTTGGTATAAATTCACTGCAGCAAAAGCTATTGAAGTTATTACTGTTGTCGGAGGCAATGGTTTTGATGCTGTAGTTCAACTTTTATATGGAAATTGTAACAGCCTTACTTCAATTGCATGTGTTAATAAATTTGGTAATGGTCAAGTTGAGACTTTAACTGCAACAGGGCTAACCATTAACTTTAATTACTACATACGAGTATTTCATAAGGGTATTGGTGGCGGAAGCGGAAGTTATTCAATTAGCGTGTCTTCTCCGCCTCCAGTATGTTCGGACCTTGTATTACCTCCCAATGGTCAAACAAATATGTCAGCTTCAGGAATTGATTTAATATGGGATCCCGTAGTTGGAGCAGATAATTATATTGTTAAGTTTGATACTGTATACCCACCTGTTCGTATATTAATTACCACTACGGATACTACAGTATACACTGGCATTTTAAAACAAACTAAAACATACTATTGGCAATTAATTCCTGGTAATGGAAACAGCTACAACAATACATGTGAATTAGATAGCTTCTCAACAGAGGAAACCCCTATTAAATTAACGGTAAGAGTATTTCTACAAAATTTGTACCTGACTAATCGGACAATGAAAACGGTATTAAGTCCAACTGATACAATAGCAGATACTCTAACTATAACTCTCTATGATAATATTAATGCATTTCAATATGCAAGTATTGCTTTACTGAGTACCAATGGTTGGGCTGCGGGTTACTTCCCTTTGGTTGCACTTGATAGTCCCTATTATTTTGTCGTCAGCCATAGAAATAGCGTGGAAACATGGAGCAGTACTTTGTTTACGTTGAGAGGAGATTCTACATTTGATTTTTCGTCAAGCCCTTCAGCTGTCTGGGGAGGTAATGTGGTTCAAGTGGAAGCAGGAGTATATGCAATGATTTGCGGGGATATGAATCAGGATGGCTATATCGATAAATTAGATGTCAAAATAGTTGGAGATAGTGCAGCATTATTCCAGACAGGATACCAGACGGCCGATTTTAATACTGACAGCATCGTTGAATCCCTTGATTTAAGTCAATTGGAAAACAAAGTTCCTCTCCTTATTAAAAAGCGAACTCCCTTCCCTCCTTTTGGGCCATAGTAACTGAAAAAGATAAATAAGTTTAAAATAAGTGTTAATACTGCACAATAGCGGTATTAACACTTTCCTTTTTTAATTAGCAGCTAATGTTTTTCCTTAATACTTTTGGGCGGTAAGCAACTAAAGCCTTTATGTTAATTTCTACTTTCCAATCGGGAAATTTTGAAATATTGATATACAATTCATTAGAAAAAAATATTTCTGGTAGATGGGATGAGATAAAATCAAAATCTCTTCATTCAGATTATTTACAATTTATCGAAGAATCAAAACCTGGAGATTTAAAATTCAGGTACGTTTTTATTGAAGAAATTACCGGCGCTAAAAAAGAAATTTGCGGTATCCTTTATTTTCAATTATTAAAATTTACAGAGAAGAATATTCATTTTAATAAATCCTTTTTCTTACCTATACTTGCCGGTATTGTTTTAAAATTTCGGCCATTTAATTTTTTGATATGTGGAAATTTATTTGCGGTAAATTTTCCTTCAATTTGCTTTAAAGAAGATAAAATAAAACGCAATCAGCTTTTAGAAATATTAACAGAAATACAAAAAAGAGAAAAATCCGATGTATTTATATTGAAAGATCTGGACGATAATTTTTCGCCTTCAGTAATGGAAAAATTCAGCTTAATGCCATATAAATCGGATGTTACGATGTCATTAAATATTGATCCTGCATGGAATAATATAGATGATTATGTAAAATGCCTGTCTAAAAAATATAAAAAAAGAACACAAAAAATAATCAATGCAGGAAAAAAAATGATTCTGAAAGAAATGAATGCAGAAGAAATTTTAATGGAATCTAAACAGATAAGAAATTTATTTAATCAAGTAGTTTCTAAACAGACAGTAAGGATGGGATTAATCGGAGAAAATTATTTTTATGAATTTAAAAAACGATTTCCAGATCAATTTTCTTTTATTGGCTATTATTATAATTCTAATTTAGTTGCTTTTACAAGTTATATTGATCACGGAAAAATTTTTGAAATTCATTACATAGGCATTAATTATAATTTCAATAGGGAATATATGATTTATTTCAATATTCTGCTCAATGGCGTAGAAAAAGCTATTCAATATAAAAAAGAACAACTCGAATTGGGCCGGACTGCAAGAGAAGCAAAAGCAAATATTGGTGGGAAAGCCGTTTACTTTAATGATTATATAATTATTAAAGGATGGTTAGCTAATTTTTTATCTAAAAAATTCACTGCATATTTTCAGACAGAAATGGGAGAAGAATGGGCAGAAAAGCATCCCTTTCGTAAATAATTTTTCAACATACATAATTGTATCAAATTAAATTTAATTTTGTGCTAGACAAAATATTATGAAAGAACAAAGAAATATTTCCCAGCCATTCCTTTTAGCCGTTGTTTTGATTATACTTGCTTCGTTAACGCGCTTAATTCCGCATCCATTTAACTTCACTGCCATTGGAGCTATGGCTCTTTTTTCAGGAGCTAATTTTAAAGATAAAAGATTTGCTTTTCTATTGCCATTAATTGCAATGTTTATAACAGATTTAATTATCGGTTTTCATTTCAGTATACTTCCAGTTTATGGATGTTTTGCTTTTGCCGTTTGGATTGGACTTCAAATTAAAAAGAAACAAAATATTTTATCTCTTGCTTCAGCTTCGCTAATTTCTTCGACTGTATTCTTTTTAATAACTAATCTGCCTTTATGGTATGTTGATATGGGTCTATATCCAATGACTATTAATGGAACAATTGAAAGTTATACTATGGCTATACCATTTTTCAAAAATCAGATTATAGGTGACCTTTTCTATAGTGGGCTCTTGTTTGGAGTTTACCATTTAGTATTTAGAAAAAGCCATATTTTAAATTCCGGGAAAACACATTAAATCCAAAATAAAATAAACCCAGCCTTACGGGGCTGGGTCATTTTTTTCAACCTTACGGGGTTGAACTGGATTAATCAATCTTTTAGGATTGTAAAAAAGTGGCGTTCAGTATAAAAGTGCTTTTCATGTATTTTTAACGCTCCAATATCCCAATAGATATTAACAAAGTGCCATATTACTCCCATTTGTAAGATTTTAATTGTTGTCCTTTAAAATTTAATGAAAAAAGCATTAAAAGGCAGATTTTTGAGATAAATGCCTAAATTTTTAATTTAAATAGCCACTGTTAACCCATTGATACCAGAGCTTTACATAAAAATATTGAAGTTACCTTCCTTTTAATGCAATTTGTAAGTATCCCTTCAAGTAAGGGAAATTATGAACCGCAAGCTTTATCTTATTATACTTTTTGTTTTTGCCACTTTAGAAAAAGGGCTTTTTGCTGCAGCCCCACCGATTCTAGAATGGCAAAAATGTGTTGGAGGCTTACTTCAGGACATTCCGGCGACACTTATACGATCTCAGGATGGTAATACTTTACTGTTATCAAACGTAGATTCAAAAAATGGAGATATTGCCTTTAATCACGGTTCTACCGATATATGGCTAACTAAATTAGATCCATCCGGAAATATTATCTGGCAAAAATCAATTGGAGGAAGTTCAATAGATATTGGTACTGGCCTTTCAGAAATTAGCAATGGAAACCTGATAATTTCAGGGTATACATCTTCCTCCAATGGCGACATTCCAT
>JANLOW010000242.1:0-2947 GCA_031366785.1 Bacteroidota bacterium
AAAAATGTAGAATTCGCTATACGTTCTGCTTTCTTCCATGAAATATTAAATTACAATGATGATGCAATACTTCTTCCATCCAACAACAAAAGCAAAAATATTATTATTGAATCTTCAATCGGAAAATATATATCTAAAAGCCATCTTCTGCAGTTTGGTATAAACAATTCTTATTCTATCGCCGATTCTTCTTCTAATTTCAGCCAATCAAGTGTAAGCAGATTTGCTCTTTTTGCTTCATACCGCTACTCTTCAACCAATGAAAAAATTGATCTGTCATTAAGCACTAGAAAAGAATTTTCATCTTTAAATAGTTCACCTGCTATATTATCTGGTGGGATAAATTACACCCCTTTAAAATTTCTTCAATTACGTTTTTCCTCTTCCGGAGTTTATAGAAACCCTACTTTAAACGACCTCTACTGGACACCCGGCGGTAATATCACTCTTAAACCTGAAAATGGATTCAGTGCAGAAGAAGGTATTCAAATAGATATTTTCAAAATTCCTTCATTGAAAAATAAATATTCTTCTTCTACTTTAACTTTTAATGTTACAACCTTTTACAAAGAAATTAATGACTGGATAATATGGTATCCATCTTCTTCTTTTATTTGGAGACCTCAAAATTTATTATTGGTAAAAAGCCATGGAACTGAAATTAATATTCAATATCTCTATAATAAAAATAATTTCTCTGCAGGTTTTAATTTGGAATATTTTTATACCATTAGTACCAATGAAAAACCTTTACGCCCGAATGATGCCTCTTTACACCGTCAATTAATTTATATTCCTCAAAACAAATGGAATGTCCATTTAGTTTTAGAATACAAATCTTTCAGCCTCAACTTTAATCATTCCTATACCGGATTAAGGTATACAACTTCAGATAATTCATCTTCCCTTTCCTCCTATAACCTCGACAACTTTGAGGCCGGTAAAGTATTTAAAACAAAATCAATTTCGTTTAGATTATTTTTGAGGATAAACAATATTTTTAATTCCGATTATCAATCGGTACTCAATCGCCCAATGCCATTACGATCATTTAATACAGGAATATCATTCACATTTCCAAAAAAATAATTATTTAAAAAACTACTATGAAAAAAAAATTATTTTATCTAACTATCATTACCTTTATGTTCTCATGTAAAAAAGAAGAAGAAGCAATTATCACAACGCCTTTCGAAGCTGAACACGGAAGTGTTTATATTTCTAATGAAGGAAATTTTCAATCGGGAAACGCCACAGTAACTTATTTCAATCCTGCCAATAAGATTATAAACGACAATCCTTTTAAACAAGTAAACAATCAATCTCTCGGTGATATTTGTCAAAGCATGAATATCATCAATGGAAAATTATACATTGTCGTTAATAATTCAGGAAAAATTGAAATCTGCGATCCTTATTCATTAAAGAAAGAATTAACCATTTCAGGATTAACATCACCAAGATACATCTTTCCTGTTAACAGTTCGAAAGCATATGTTACGGATGCATATTCAAATCACATCTCAATACTAAACTTAAACAATCATTCGATATCAGGAACAATTGCAATTAACGGCTGGACTGAACAATTGCTTTTAAAAAACAATAAAATTTTTGTAACAAATACTTCAACGAATTATCTTTATATTATCAACCCCGACACTGACCTCTTAACCGACAGTATATTTATAAGCAAAGGAGCAAACTCCATTCTTGAAGATCTTAACGGAAAAATTTGGATATTGTGTGGAGGAGATTATTTGAATACATACAATGCAACTTTGTACCGGATAAATCCGGATAACAAACAGGTTGAAAATAGTTTTGCGTTTTCAACAGGAGAATTTCCATCGAGGCTTTGTATAAACAGTTCAGGAGATTCTTTGTATTATATAAATAACAGCGTTTACAAAATGGGAATTGAAGAACTATCCCGCCCGGCTTTACCTTTTATAGCTTCATCTGGAAATAATTTTTATGGACTCGCTGTCGATAAATCAAAAAACGAAATCTATGTTTCTGATGCTATTGATTTTATTCAAAAAGGAAAAATATTCAGATATCGCCCGGATGGTTCGGTGATTGAAAATTTTCTTGCAGGAATTATACCTGGAGACTTTATTTTCCTTCCCTAAAAAATTATCAATGAAATTTTTCACGCTTTAAAAGATATGGAAGCAGAACATTTCTATATCCTTCATTAATATCTGCTTCGACAAAATCGATACGGTATTGTGCACATCGCATTTTAAGCTCATGTTTAAAATCCTGCATGGCTTTTACATAAATTTCTTTTATTTCGTTTGAATGAACTTTAACATGTTCACCCGTTTCAACATCAATAAAATCATACGGACGGTTTTCAAAACGAAATTCTTCTTCTGTTTTTTTATCCGTAACATGAAACAAAATCACTTCATGTTTATTATGTCGTAAATGCTGCAAAGCACCAAAAAGTTCTTCCTGGTTTTCTGAACTATCCATCATATCACTGAAAATTATCACAAGCGAACGCTTATGAATCGTTTCAGCAATCTCATGCAAAGCCTGAGCACCCATTGTACGAGTTCCAATTTGAATTCCAGATGTAGCTATACGTTTTTCCATTTCAGAAAAAAGCATTTTATGATGCAACGAGTTGGAACGTGCCGGCGTGTTCAGTTCAATTTTATCAGAAAAAATGCTGATGCCAACTGCATCTCTTTGTAATCGCAACATATAGGCAATTGCCGCTGCTGCATGTACTGAAAAATTTATTTTATTGAGAGGCTTCGATTTCCCTTCTTCAGGAAAATGCATGGAAGATGAATTATCAATGATTAGCTGACATCGTAAATTGGTTTCCTCTTCAAATCGCTTTACAAAAAGCTTATCGCTTCTTCCGAATAGTTTCCAATCAATATACCTTGTAGATTCTCCTGTATTATAAAGTCTGTGTTCAGCAAAT
>JANLOW010000285.1:0-2151 GCA_031366785.1 Bacteroidota bacterium
GCATCACGGATTATCGTCAATGTTTTAAGTCCAAGAAAATCCATCTTGATTACACCGGAATCTTCTATCACTTTTCCATCAAATTGTGTAATGAGAAGATCTGTCTCTTTCGATGTCGCAACAGGAATAATGTCTGTTAAGTCTTTAGGTGCAATGATAATTCCCGCTGCATGAATTCCGGTATTTCTAACAGATCCTTCGAGAATGACAGCTTCTTTTAATACGCGTGCAGAAAGATCATTACCATTATAAATTTCACGAAGTTTACGAACGTCTTCCAGTTCATCGCTATTCAACCAGCTGTCGTAGGTTGGCTCTAACACTTTTTTAAGTTCAATCCCCGGACGTTCCGGTACTAATTTTGTTAAAGCAAGAGATTCAGCCAAAGGCAAATCCATTACACGGGCTACGTCTTTAATACTCATTTTAGCAGCCATTGTGCCATAGGTAATGATTTGTGCAACCTGATTTTTACCATACGTTTCTACAACGTAATCAATTACTTTTTGCCTGCCGGCATCATCAAAATCAGTATCAATATCCGGCATACTTTTCCGGTCTGGATTTAGGAATCTTTCAAAAAGAAGATTGTATTTAATAGGATCAATGTTAGTGATGCCAATGCAATAAGCAACTGCAGAACCTGCCGCAGAACCTCTGCCGGGGCCAACAAAAACACCCAGATCACGTCCTGCACGAATGAAATCGGATACGATTAGAAAATAACCTGCAAAGCCCATTGTCTTAATTGTAAACAATTCGAAATTGATACGCTCTTCGATTTCCGGTGTAAACACTTTATATCTATCCTTAGCTCCTATCATAGTAAGATGATGGAGGTATTCATCTTGCTTTGTAAATCCTTCCGGTAGCTTAAAGTGAGGAAGTAAGATATCCTGCTTTAATTTTAATGGCTCAATTTTTCCGACTATTTCATTTGTATTATCAATCGCTTCCGGTAAATCTCTGAAGAGATGGCCCATCTCTTCTGTCGTTTTAAAATAAAACTGATCGTTATAAAATGCAAATCGTTTTCCTTTTACAGATGCATCATCATCAGCAAATTCTTTCATCGTAGGTGTACTTTGCTTCTCTCCTGTGTTGATGCATAAGAGAATATCATGTGCATTATAATCTTGCTGATCTACATAATGAGAATCATTCGAAGCAATTACTTTAACATTGTATTTAACAGCCCATTTAAGTAAAACGCCATTGACCTTATTTTGATCGGGAATATCATGACGTTGTATTTCTATATAGTAATCTTCACCAAAAAGATCAAGCCACCATTTGAATTCTTTTTCTCCTTCTGCTTCACCTAAACGAAGAATTGTTTTTGGAACAGAGGCTCCCAGGCAACATGTAGTTGCTATTAAACCTTTGTGATATTTGAGAACAAGTTCTTTATCGATTCGGGGATATTTTCCATATAACCCTTCGATATATCCCAAAGAACTAAGCTTGACCAGATTCTTATACCCTTCAGAGTTTTTAGCGAGAAAAAGCTGATGGTAACGCTTGTCTTTATCATCTTTCGTAAATTGTTGTTTATGTCTGTTTTCTACCAGATAAAATTCACAACCTACGATTGGTTTTATGACTTCACTCTCTTTATTATGTTTATAAGATTCTGCAACAAATTTGAATGCACCAAACATGTTTCCATGATCAGTAATTGCAATAGCAGGCATTTGATCTTTTACTGCCTTTTTATAAAGGTTGGATATGTCTGCAGCGCCATCCAGCAATGAAAATTGCGTATGTACATGCAAATGAGAAAATTTAGTCATGGGAGCGTAAAGATAAGTAATAGCAAGGGTGGAACTTTCTTATTTTATTAACAATATGAAAAATTTCTTTTTGAAAATGAGTGTATTTGAAAATTT
This sequence comes from Bacteroidota bacterium, assembly GCA_031366785.1. Lineage (GTDB taxonomy): Bacteria > Bacteroidota > Bacteroidia > AKYH767-A > 2013-40CM-41-45 > JADKIH01. The sequence goes on from JANLOW010000285.1 coordinate 1,890, forward strand.
GAAAATGACGCCAGTAAGAAGACTACTTTTCAAATTCATTCCTCTCCAAAAACAAAAATAAGTCCTGTTTTATTTACACAATTGACACTTGCGTCTTCGAATCAATAGCATCTCTCATTCCATTGGCAACAAATGTAAAAGCCATTGTCAGAAACATAATTGCCAACCCCGGTAAAATAGCCAGATAAGCTGATCCGGGAATAATAATATAGCCGTAGTTTTCTTTAATCATTGCTCCCCACGATGGCATTGGTGGCTGAGC
>JANLOW010000302.1:0-2456 GCA_031366785.1 Bacteroidota bacterium
TCCTGTAATCGTTTCAACATTTCTAACATACGTTTCTTTCGACCAAGATTTAATGTCAAAATTATATTTATCGTATCCAAAAGTAGCGGTTACCATATTACCCTTTTGTAAAGTTAAAGTAATACTACCATATACTAGAGCTTGATCAATCGACCTGAAATATTTATTTGAAGCAAGATTAAATGGTTGAGAGCCGCCTTCGCCATTTTTAAAATCACTAGCGGAAATTCCAGATAAATTTAAATAGTCTAAGTTTGCATAAAGAGGTTGACCATTCCCTTCCCTATACCATTGGGCAGACTCTTCATAGGTAATATATCCATCTGCATCTGGTCTATTATGAAATACTCCTATTTCATCTCCACCCGTCATTGCTAGCATATCATTATCTTGTTGCTGACTTATTTTAAAGGTATAATATTCTTTTCGTTCTTCATCTCGAGCATTATTAACATCACTCCAATTAATTGAAGGCCCTCCTCCTCCTCCGCTACTAGCAATCTGGCCGCCGCCTCCTGCGGATGTAGACCATTGAAAATTCCAATTGGAACTGTTGCCACCCAAAGTTACTGCGGCACCTGGAACACCAATGCTTATTTGCCAGCTAAAAGCCGCAGGATTCAACAAACCATAACCCCCAAGATAACCAATTGCTGCACCTGTTACAATTCCAAAGTATGTTGCAGGATTACTATAGTTCCATTGTAACGGATTTAATTGTCCGCTGTTAGTTGCTACACCTCCAGCATAAGCACCTGCAATCATAAAAGCCACAATTAAAAAAGGCATATTCCCATCTTTGTCAATATATGAAAGTGGATTGTCTAATACATAGCAATAACGATTAAATCCTTTAGTACTAGTGGCATCAGGAACATAATTATCAGGACTCAACATCATTCCTAAAACCGGGTCATACATTCGTCCGTTCATATTAATAAGAACAAACTGCGGCAAATGTTCATGTCCAGTAAACCCACGATACAACCAAGCAGGAACTATTGGAATGCCCGAATAAGTCCAGTCAGCCGGATTGCGGCTTCTTCCCCAAGCATCAAAATTTTGTTCGTAAATATTTCCCAAGCCATCTGTTACTTTTAATATGGAACCAAGATGATCTTTATAAACATAATACATTTTTCCTACACCTGCTTCTACCACATACATTGCACATATACCCGTTGGAGCATTGATATAATATATTTCTGTGGTGTTTGCACCGGTTGTTTCCTTTTCATAACCAGGATAATAAAAGCGTCTTGAGGTCAGATTTCCTAAATGGAAAAACTCAGTTTTCCTTCTTTCTTGATCCGGGCTATAAAAAATATTAATAGATTCATCACCTTCGGTTATTGATTTAGTTTTATTAAAAGGAGTATATATTATATCCTGTGGGGAATGACTTATATTAATTGAAGGAATAGTTAAATTCTTTAATGCATCAGGGTGATTAGACCAATAATCCTGAGATATTCCTGCATCACTTTTTTGATCAATCCTTCCATCTGTTAAATTATATTGAACAAAATTTGATTGTAAAGGATTGGGAGATGTTATTTGAGCTGTTTTAAGACGATTTAAGTTATCGTATGAAAATTCTTCTTTAAGATTCCGATGACCGAAATCATCCTGTCTCCATTTCAGGTTTCCATTTTTTATTTCGAATTCCATATTCAAATCCTGTATTCCTGCTGAAAATATTTTTTCCGGAAATCCAAAACTATTATAGGTAGTCTGTGTTTCAACATTATTAGGGCCAAGAAAATATTTTGTAAACTGTCCGGCTGAATTCAATTCAGTACCATGCCAGATTACATCATTTGTCAGATCATTTTTTATTATATGTAGAAATCCAGTTGTTGTATATTCGTTGGAAACAGAGAATCCGCCTGGATAGATTGCTTTAGAAACGTTACTAAATAAATCGTATTGATACGTAGAAGTAAGACTTTGTCCGCTGGAGTTTTCAGTATATGATGCAATTCGATTTAGCGCATCATAGCTGTATGAGCTACTAAATGTTCCTTCTGGCAAAATTAATAAATTTTGTGTCGCTTCGACGGACATTCGTCCGTTGTTTTTGATCTGTGCGATATTCATCCACCGTTCAGGGCTCATCGTCTTTGTATACTTAAATCAGTTCATGCGAAGCAATCTCTGCATATTTAAGAAACCTTTGCCAGCCAATTTATCTAACTTAAAGCTGGAAATTATAAGTATGAAACAGAAACGAACAATCTATCCGTAGTTTACTAAATATTATTTTTGGCAAAATAATTTCCATCATGGGAAGGGGTCTCCATTACAACATTCGCAAAGACAAAACTTATTTTATGACGATGACGGTCGTCGACTGGATCGATCTTTTTACTCGTGTAAAACAAAAACAACTCATTGTTGACTCATTGGAATACTGCCAGGAAAATAAAGGGTTGAATATTTTCGGCTGGTGCCTG
>JANLOW010000311.1:0-5372 GCA_031366785.1 Bacteroidota bacterium
ACTCTGCATTAATTACAACCATTGATATAGAAGGAACAAGAGAACTAAGAGGTGTACAATTAAATTTTGTGCCTGCATCCATTTATGCTTATGTTGTAGGCAATAATACGTTGGAGCAGAAACTTAAAAAATCGAAATGAGCAATCGTAATACTATTGTATTAAATTATGTGAGGGAAATTTCAACAATAATAATTCTGCCTTTAAATGTATTTTTATCATTCCGAATAATTGTCATTAGACTGGATTTCATAACCATTACCCCCCTATAAAACGCAAGCGTGCTTCGACGGACATCCGTCCGTTGTTTTTGCGCTGTGGATATTAATCCACCGTTAGTCGCTCATCAACTTTCAGAAACCAATGCTGTTTATTAAAAGCAAGGAAATGATACGATCACAATTTCAGAAAACGATATTCATTTTCTTTGTTACATTAAAACAGAAAGATAATGGGCAGAGGGCTTCATTACAATATCAGAAAGGACAAGACATATTTCTTAACGATGACTATTGTTGATTGGATAGATCTTTTCACCCGTGTGAATCATAAAAATTTATTGATTGACTCCCTGAAATTTTGCCAGGAAAATAAAGGACTGAATATATTCGGTTGGTGCCTGATGCCAAGTCATCTACACATGATTGCAAATACGAATGAGCCATTTCAATTGGATGATGTTGTTCGTGATTTTAAAAGACATACTTCGAAACACTTAATTGCACAAATTGAAAATGAACCAGAAAGTCGCAGAGAGTGGCTATTGGAAAGATTTAAATTTGCTGCGAAAATACATTCTAAAAATAAAAACTATAAAGTATGGCGAGATAAAAATCATGCTATTGAGTTGTATACTGAAAAGGTTACATGGCAGAAGCTAAATTACATTCATCGAAATCCTGTTGTAGAAAAGATAGTTTATAGAGAACAGGATTATTTATACAGTTCAGCACGGAATTATTATGATCTGCCCTCTGTCTTAGATGTGAACTGTCTTACACCGCCAGTAATTACAACTTCGAGCCCTAATTTTTTTAATCTTTAAAGTGCAGAATCGGAAATCGGTTTGCCTTGGAATTGCGAGAGTATTGAAAGTGATGAGCGATTAAAAGTGGATTAATATCCACAGCACAAAAACAACGGATGGATATCCATCGAAGCAGTCGTTTTTTTATTTAAAATTGATGAACAAATACGGCACAGCGGGTGTGGGTTCGCTTAATACCAATATAGCCGGCAGTAATAGCGTAGCTATCGGTTATTACTCCCAATATTATGCAAACGATGCAGTCACAGCCTGGGATAATACTAACACATCAATAGGCTATCAATCCCTGCATGGCTCTTTAACAGCGTCAAATAATACAGGAGCAGGAAACATCGCAGTTGGCAGAGATGTTCTTTTTAACAATTCATCAGGAGCTAACAATACTGCCATAGGGTATCAGTCGCTTGATAATAACACCATAGGAAATTACAATACCGCCAATGGAATGTTTTCGCTTTGGTCCAACAAAGCAGGGAATAATGGTGTAGCTATCGGATATAACTCTCAATACAATGCAAACAATACAGCCACAAGTTGGGACAATACCAACACATCTGTAGGATATCAATCACTTCGCGGCTCTTTAACTCCGGCAAATAATACCGGAACAGACAACACTGCAATTGGTCGTGATGCATTTATTTCCAACTCTTCAGGAAACAATAATACCGCATTAGGATACCAAGCTGGTAATTCAAACTCAACAGGTTCTGGAAATGTTTTTCTTGGAAACAGAGCGGGTTATAGTGAACTCGGCTCTAACAAACTCTATATTTCAAACAGCAGCACTAACCCACCACTCATCTATGGCGATTTCGGAATAGGAAACGTGGGTATCGGCACCATTGCTCCAACGGCAAGCTTAGATGTGAACGGTACTGTAAAAATTGGAACAAACGGTACAGCATTAACAAGTATCATTAAAACTACTTCAACCACTGCTTCACTTATAATAAGTCCAAATACAACTTCCACACAATTATATACAGTCACAAATGCTGCAACAGGTTCTTCTGTTATGGTATCTCCTGCAAGTGCACTCAACGCAGGATTGGTTATTGCTTACTCCAGGGTTTCGGCTGCTAACACTGTAGAGGTTAGTTATAGAAATACTACCGCTTCACTTATTATTCTTACATCTGGCATTACATTATATGTAACAGTAATTCAATAAAGAACCCGAAGAAAAAATTAATGCTCATTTAGGCATGGAAGCAAAAGCAGAAAAATAAAATAAATACTTCACTCACTTTGTTACTTCGTATTGGAGAATATGGGAGTATAGGAAAGACGAGAAATTGCTGATAGTTTCAGTTGGGACTGGCATCTGCGGAAAAATGATAGATTGCGGGTTATGAGAGGTTGATTTTGTGTAATCCATATTTTTTCATAAATTGTCTATTCAAACTCTGCAGAAGTTGAATTCTTTTTAACAGGAAGTTTTGTTATTCAAGTTTTTAACTGTAGTGATTTATTTTTATTTCTCCGGAGTCAGATATTCTGTTTCCATATTTAGAAAAAACGGAATGATAGTTTGTGCTGAAATACATTATTCATTTTTAATTCATACAACCAAATTCTCATCACATGAAAACACGACTAAGAATTCTCCTTCTAATTTTCTTTTGTCTTTCGATTGAAAGCAATTACGGTCAGGCACCTCAAGTCATTCCTTACCAGGCAGTAGCCCGTGATAACGCAGGTAACTTAATCACCAACCAAAATATCTCGCTTCGGTTTAGCATACATGATGCAACTGCAGGTGGAACGGTAGTTTACCAGGAAACACAAACGGCCACCACCAATGTACTCGGTTTATTCTCTGTTAATGTTGGGCAAGGCATAGTAGTAACAGGAACATTTTCTTCCATCAATTGGGGAGGGGGCAGCAAGTTTATTCAGGTAGAAATGGATGCAAGCGGTGGAATAACTTATATTGATATGGGCACTCAGCAAATGTTGAGTGTGCCGTATGCCTTGTATGCAGCAACAAGCGGAAGTGCAACAGAAACAGACCCTCAGGTGAGCAGCTCAGCAAACAATTCCGTTCCTAAATGGAATGGCTCAACCTTAACGGATGGAAGCATTACTGATAATGGTTATGTTGGTATTGGAACCACTACCCCATTCGCAAAATTGACGGTTCAGCAATCTGCAGGTCATGAAGTAGCCGCTTTTGTACAAGGAGCTCCCACTATTTACAATACGGATGTATGGTGGAGCGGAGGAAGCGGTGGGGATTGGCTGCTTAGTAAACGTTCCGTAGGCGGGAGCAATGATTTTTGGTTTTACAATTCCGGCTTGGGAGTTTCGGTTTTAACATTAAAGTCAAATGGCAATATAGGAATAGGTACAACCACTCCCGCTGCACGCTTAGAGGTAATTGGTACCACAAAAACAAATAATATACAAGTAACAACCGGTGCGGGCTTAAACAAAATATTAGTAAGTGATGCAAACGGAAATGGTACATGGCAATCTGCAAGTTCATTAGGCATAAGCGGTTGGTCACTAACGGGTAATGCGGGCACTAATAGCGGCAGTAATTTTATCGGCACTACAGATAATAATGCTTTGGTTTTTAAGGTAAATAGTTTACGAGCCGGATATGTTGATCGTGTAGGTGGAACGGAGAATACATCGTTTGGTTTAGAGGCACTACCAAATAATAATGGAACATCCAACGCAGCTTTTGGCAGATGGACACTTTTAAATAATACGACAGGGAATTATAACATGGGAGTAGGAACGCAAGCCCTTGTATCCAATACTTCAGGGTCCAACAATACTGCGAGCGGATTACAAAGTCTGGGCTATAATATAACCGGTAATAATAATACAGGCACCGGATTTCAGGCACTTTATCTCAACACTATTGGTGACAATAATACTGCCTTCGGTTTAAGTTCACTGTTTAACAATAAAGCCGGTAATAATGGAGTAGCCATTGGAATGTATTCACAACTATATGCCAACGACAGAACCACTGCCTGGGATAATACGAATACCTCCATCGGTTATCAATCGTTGCGTGGTTCAACCACCCCAGCAAACAATACAGGAACTGACAATACTGCAATTGGTCGTGATGCACTTTATTCTAATACAACTGGCAGCTATAATGCTGCCAACGGATACCAGGCACTTTATTACAATACCACAGGAATCAGAAACACCGCCAACGGATATCAGGCGCTTTATAATAATAGCACAGGAGATCACAATACCGCCTATGGATTTAATACGCTGTATCAGACTACTGTTTCTTCATATAATACAGCTTTGGGAATCAGTGCAGGTGCTATTTTTGATAATGGAGGTTTTAATACATTTATTGGTACTAATGCTTATGCCAATGGTGCCGGATATATCAATTCAACTTGTCTCGGTTCTAATACTACAATGACAGCATCTAACCAGGTGCGGATTGGCAATGGCAATATTACTTCCATTGGCGGACAGGTGGGCTGGAGTACAGTTTCTGATGCACGCTTCAAGAAGAATGTAAGAGAAGATGTGCATGGTTTGGATTTCATCATGCAACTTAAACCTGTAACTTATAATTTAGATGTTACAGGCATTAACAATTTCATCGGAAAAGATAAAGCAATAAAAAAAGATGCCGCAGGCGAAAAAGAAAGCACGGAAGATTTACAAGCCACTGCCGCGAAAGAAAAAATTATTTACAGTGGTTTCCTCGCACAGGATGTTGAAGCCTCTGCTAAAAAGCTTGGTTACGACTTCAGCGGAGTTGATGCGCCAAAAAATGAAAAGGATTATTACGGCTTGCGATATGCAGAATTTGTTGTGCCTTTAGTAAAAGCCGTTCAGGAATTATCAAAACAAAATGAGGAATTGAAAGCCGAAAATGAAAAACTAAAAGCAGATAACACTTCTTTTAAATCAGACATCGAAAAAATAAAAGCGCAGTTAGGAATGGAAATAAAAGCAGAAAAATAATCTCAACATTAAAACAACAACAATGAAAAAGATAACATCAATCGTTTGCATGGCATTTGCCAACTGCATGTTGCTAACCATTTTAATAATTTTGGATCAGCATAAATCCCCATGTGGTAAAAATTAATGGATCCTTTTTGCGAGGCAATTCCTGCAAAAGGTAGTGGCTCTTCAGGCTTGCAATGGTAACCTGCAGGATAAAGTTTATGCGGTATCACATAACCCAGGCCTCCATAACTAATGGCGGGTTCAAATCCTTTGGGCAGATTTTTTACAATTACATCGTGCAGTTTATTAAAGGGTCCAAGCCTGTCCTCAGGCAGGTTTGATAAAATTTCCTTAACAGTTTTGCCTTGTGCTTTCAT
>JANLOW010000312.1:0-4509 GCA_031366785.1 Bacteroidota bacterium
TACAATAACATCCCCAAACAAATTTTACCTGATGGCGCCCATTTTGAACTATGTCCAATGTACCATCTTCTTGTTTTACATCGAATGCTTGATTCAATTTACTTATTGGAAAAATCAAACTTCCCTTCAGAACGTCTTCAAACAAGATTAAAAATTTATGCTCCTAAAATGTTAGGCTGGGTGCAACAAATGCAGCTTACCAACGGCAGTCTTCCGGCATTTAATGATAGCGCTGATGGCTATGGCCCAAAAGTCTGCGCTGTTATGATATTTGCAAGCAAATTAAAAATCGATGCTGCTGTTACACATTTAAAAGAATCAGGATTTCGGAAATTAAAAAACAGAAACTTTGAATTGGTTGTTGATGTTAATGGCTTAACTCCATCCGAAGCACCCGGACATTCACACGCTGATACATTTCATTTTATACTTAATGTTTTTGGTGACCCATTTATTATTGACACAGGCGTTTCTACTTATACATTAGGAAAAGAAAGAGCGTATGAGCGATCAACTATGGCTCATAATACAGTTGCTATCGGTAATTTAAATCAAAGTGAAATTTATGACAGCTTCCGCGTAGGCAGGCGAGCGAAAGTTATTCATCTGCAGGAAAAAAATAATGAAATCGAAGGAACTCATAATGGCTATGCTCATCGCGGAATTTTACATTCAAGAAAAATCAGTTTGAATAAAGATTACATAGAAATTACCGACAGCATTAAATCGAAAAAACCTGTTACTTGTAAAGCCTTTTATCACATCGATAAAAAAAGCGGTTTGGTAAAAAAAGATGATAAATTTATTTCCCGCTTTACAAACATCGAATTTTCTAATCACACTTCTATCACTTTAAAAGATGGCTGGCATGCACCCTCTTTTGGAGTAAGATCTCCTTGTATAGTTATTTGTACAAACTTCCATAATGAATTGGTAACCCGAATTCGATTGAATAAGTAAAATTATTTAAATAATTATCACTGAGTTAGCTTTTCTCTCAAAAACACCATCGAAAACACCTTTCATAAGGACATCTCTGTCCAATCGTTCTAATCCAATTGGAATGCTAATAACATTTCAATAGCAAAATCCCGGTTAACTTTTGATGTCACTAATTTGTTAAAGGTCAATAAAACCTGAGCAAAAAAATTGTAAACTTGCATCCGCTTAAAGAAAAAATGCAGGAAAAATCATTATTTCTTCCCAGTACCTATTCGATTTCTTCACGGATTCAGGATTATATGCAGCTGACAAAATTCCGGCTTTCCGGTCTTGTCGTTTTTTCTGCTGCCTTGGGTTATTTGATTGCAACAGGAATTAATTTGTCGTGGACTTCTTTATTTCTATTAACGCTTGGAGGTTTTCTGGTTACCGGCTCATCTAATGCCTTCAATCAAATCATTGAAAAAGATACTGATAAGCTAATGGACCGTACAGCAGACAGGCCATTACCTTCCGGACGAATGTCGGTTACAGAGGCAATGCTTGCCGCTATTATCATGGGGGTTTCGGGAATATTCATCCTTTGGACAGGCCTAAATCCGCTATGCGGAATTCTAAGTTTCTTTTCTCTTCTAATATATACGCTTGTTTATACACCAGCGAAAAAAATTACTTCATTCTCTGTTTTAATTGGTGCAATACCCGGGGCATTTCCTCCGCTTCTCGGATGGATTGCAGCCAAGAACCACATCGGACTGGAAGGATTAATCCTATATGCTATTCAATTCATCTGGCAATTTCCTCATTTCTGGGCAATTGCATGGGTTCTTAACGACGACTATCTGAAAGCAGGCTTTAAAATGTTACCGGGAAATGGTCGCACAAAGAGTTCTGCCTTTCAAACAATGGTTTATTCCATATGCCTTATTCCATTGGGATTTGTACCCGAACTTTTTGGCTTTACCAATACATTTGTAACAGTTTTATTGGTTCTATCAGGTATATTCTTTACGGCTCAGGCAGTTAAGTTGTATGCCGATTGCGAAATTAAATCCGCTCAAAAGCTGATGTTTGGCTCATTTATTTACCTTCCTGTCGTTCAGATTATCTGGATGATTGATAAATTTTTCTAAAAATGTTTTTCATGTCACAGGCCATAAAGCCGGTAGATTCTAATGAACCGGAAATCAAGAAAAAAGCATTACGTGCTTTGTTGTGGCTTGGTATTGTGAGTATTGTAATGCTTTTTGCAGGACTAACCTCCGCTTACATTGTCAGACAAGGAGAAGGCAAATGGGTTGATTTCGCCCTGCCACAATTGTTTAAATTAAGTTCACTTATCATTATTTTAAGTAGCGTAACAATGCAATGGGGCCTGATGTCTATTAAGAAAAATAGCGTTAAGAATTTGAAAACCGCTATGTTACTGACACTCGTACTTGGCTTCGGTTTTGTACTTAGTCAATATTATGCCTGGTCAGATTTATATCACAATGGTATTGTCTTTACCGGAACTATAAAAGATATCAAAACAGAATTTAATTATGTTCCATCCGGAAAAGAATCCGTCGCCGATGTTCCAGATGCAGGAAATGTTGCCGGCTCATTTTTATATGTCATAACCGGACTGCATGTAGCCCATGTGTTAGTAGGAATGATTGCATTAATTGTCGTATTTTCGCGCGCATTGTTGGGAAAATATACAGTAACAAATTATAATGGAGTAAAAATGTGCGCCACATACTGGCATTTCCTCGGAGGATTGTGGTTGTATTTATTTTTATTTTTACTTTACATCCGATAAAAATAGTATCGGGTATCGAGAATTAAGAATTAAGAAACTATTAATCAATAACCATTAACTACTAACGATTAACCAATAACTAATGTCAAATCATTCTTCAGTAGCAGCAACATCAACAGATTCCGTCTGGGGTGGAGGAGATTCTCCATTTAAGGTAAGATGGGGAAAATTGTACATGTGGATCTTTTTAGTTTCAGATGCATTTACATTTTCAAGTTTACTGATAATGTATGGTGCTTTAAGGCACCGGTTTTCACCAATCTGGCCTAAACCCAATGAGGTTTTTACACATTTCCCTTTTGTACACGGACATGTTCCATTGGCTTATGTCGGACTAATGACATTTATCCTGATCATGTCATCAGTAACAATGGTACTTGCCGTTGATGCCGGACATCAATTTAAAAAATCTTCTGTACTACGTTGGCTGGGATTAACAATCGTTGGAGGTTTTATGTTTCTTGGTTCACAAGCCTGGGAATGGTATCACTTCATTGGAGGTTCTGAAAAAGGAGCATATATTCTTGCTGATGGTCGTTTTGCCAGAACAGATAATCTTGAACCCGGCGTACTTAAATTTCACGATGGTACAATTGCAGAAGGCTCAGAAGCGCAGGCATTGATTGCGTCTGCAAAAAAAAATATTGTCGGAGCAACCCTTCGTGAAAATGAATATGGTAACACCCCTTTATTCGGAGATTTCTTTTTCTTCATTACAGGTTTTCACGGCTTCCACGTATTCAGCGGTGTTGTAATAAACATTATCGTTTTCATTCTTGTAGCCCGCGGATTTATGGATCGTAAAAAAGATTATGAACTCGTTGAGAAAGTCGGTCTCTACTGGCATTTCGTTGATCTTGTTTGGGTTTTTGTATTTACATTCTTCTACCTGGTTTAATAATTAAAAAATACGGACATGTCAGATATACATCACGAACATATTTCTCACGATAGCGTTGAAAAGGCTCACAGCGGACTTAATACAAAAGTAATCTGGAAAGTATTTTGGATACTTTTAGGCGTAACGATATTTGAAGTAAGTATTTCCTTCACCGGAATTTCGAAAGAAATTTTACTTTATACTTTCATCGTACTTACAATTGTTAAAGCATATTACATCGTTGGTTATTTCATGCATATGAAATTTGAAGTGATGCCATTGCAATGGTCAATTCTTTTACCGTTTGTGCTCATCGTGTATTTGATTTTCATAGCCATTTATGAAGGAACAGCTTTAGGTCTTTCGATCTACTAATACGGATGAACCCACGCTGGAAAATTCTTGCTCCTGCCCTTGTAATTTTATTTCCGCTAATTTTTTGGCTTGTTTTAGTCAGAGGACATAATAATTTTCGCAAACTTCCTGTCATCGGTCCTTTTGAAATTACTGTTAACGGCGATACTGTTTATCATACTATTCCACATTTCAAACTCACCAATCAGGAAGGAAAAATTATTTCAGATAAAAGTACAGAAGGAACTATTTATGTAGCCAACTTCTTTTTTTCAACCTGTAAAACTGTTTGTCCCAAGATGAATGAACAAGTACACAGAGTACAAGAAGCATTCAGAGACATTAAAGACATACACATTTTAACTTTTACCGTTGATCCCGATAACGACACCGTTGCAGCTCTCGCCGGATACGCTAAAAAAATGAAAGCCGATAATTCGAAATGGTGGTTTCTAACCGGCCCGAAAGATTCAATTTATCAATTAGCGCGTGAAGGATATTTAGTCCCTGCATCTTTAGGCGAAACAGC